>QNEG01000070.1 GCA_003645115.1 bacterium
ACATTATCATTGCTGTCCCAATGGGTCGGGAGGAAAGAATTGCTGTTTTGCGCTCGGTATGAGCTATTTTAGTCATTTTCCCAATTAAAAGATTCCAAAAAGCCGGTGTGGAAATTACCCTTTACAAAATCCTCATTTTGCATCACTTTCTGATGGAATGGGATTGTAGTTTTAATCCCCTCGATGATAAATTCTCGTAGTGCTCGTCTCATCCTAACAATCGCTTCGTCTCTATTTTCGCCCCATACCACTAATTTGGCAACCATAGAATCATAATATGGTGGGATAGTATATTTTGCGTAAGCGTGAGTATCCACTCGGACACCGGGACCGCCGGGTATATGAAAACTGGTGATATTTCCCGGTGATGGCATAAAATTATTGAATGGGTCTTCGGCGTTGATTCTGGCTTCGATAGAATGACCATTGAATTTGATGTCCTCCTGCGTGAACCGAATTTTCTTATCTTTTGCCACTCTTATTTGCTCTTTTACTAGGTCGGTTCCGGTTACCATCTCGGTCACTGGATGTTCCACTTGAATTCGAGTGTTCATCTCCATAAAGTAGAAATTATTATTTTCATCCACCAGGAATTCGACAGTTCCTGCACCGCGATAATTTATTTGCTTCGCACCAGCTACTGCCGATTTTCCTAATTTATTGCGAAGATTTTCATCCACTATTGGCGATGGAGATTCCTCGATTAATTTCTGATGTCTTCTCTGTATCGAGCAATCTCGCTCTCCAAGATGAATTACATTTCCGTTTCCATCACCTAACAGTTGCACCTCGATATGATGTGGATTTATGATAAATTTTTCCACATATACTCCGGGGTTTCCGAAAGCGGCTTCTGCTTCCATACGAGCCATCTCGAATACTTTTATAATCTCGTTTCTATCATTAGCGATTCTCATACCCTTGCCACCACCGCCAGCAGTAGCCTTAATTATCACCGGATATCCGATTTGCTCGGCGATATGGACAGCATCGTCCAATTCTTCCACTATACCCTCGCTACCGGGGACAGTTGGCACACCGGCTTTTTGCATCAATTCCTTTGCTCGTGATTTATCCCCCATCGCTCGAATTTGTTCTGCGGTAGGACCGATAAATTCTATACCATGAGCCTCGCACATCTCAGCGAAATCGGCATTTTCTGCCAGAAATCCATAACCGGGATGTATCGCATCGGCATCGGACACTATGGCAGCGGAAATAATCCTGCGGGGGTCTAAGTATGATTCGGTGGCTCGCGCACCACCGATACAAATATCCTCATCGGCAAGCCAGGCATGAAGACTATCTCTATCTGCTTGAGAATACACCGCTACTGTTTTTATTCCCAATTCGATACAGGCACGAATAACTCGCAGTGCTATCTCGCCACGATTAGCTATCAGGACTTTATTCATAAAATTTTACCTCCATTGTCAGACAAGAAAAAACTATAAAAATCATTAAAACCATAATCCCAAATAAATTACTTCACTACTTTAATATTGTCAAGGATGTTAATATTAGCTACTGGTGGGATTATTCAACAATGGCTCCAGAAATTTTTTCAATATCACTACATAGTGCGGGTTATATTCTTTTATGTATTGTTTGGAATGGTGCATCGGTATGAATCCCCACTCTTGAAATTGTTCATCGAGTCGAGTGTATTGTGCCAGGTGGAATGGAAGTATCCCATCCTTTATCAAGGTGAATATATCTTTCCACCATTTTATCATTAATCGAGGATTTGGTCGATAATGTTTTGCGGTTAGCAATAGTATTTCTATAATTGCATCCGGATTTATATGGAGATTTCGCAGTGGACCGAGATGAACTCGAACTAATTTGCCATCCGCAGAGATTGCTTCGGTAGGCGAGAATTCCGCCGCAGGTGCTTTTTCCCATTGCTGATAAAATTTATTAGTATCGAATTCGATTACAAAATGTTTCGGTCCATTAGCCGACTGATATAGCAGTTTATAAATATCCACCAATTCGCATTTGGGATATCGCAAGATGTGAGCCTTAATCAATGCCAATAAATCTGGTCCCATTTTTATCTCCCTATAATGTATCTTCGATTATGATTTTATTTCCCAATGGGTTTTCCCAGCCATCATCAGAGGGTATAAGTAGTTCTTCACGAATATATCTTCCCGACACAATAACTTCCAATTTTTTCCCGAAAGCGAGAAAGAATTCCATCGGTCTGCCACTGCCATCGTTTCCAGCTTTCAGCAACATTTTCACTAAAGTTTTTTTATTATCGATTCTTTTGGTTTCCGGCTCTATGGCAAATTTTATTAACAATGGACGAATGTTTACTACTTTCTTGTGCCGTTGGAATTCTATTTTATCACTCGCAGAAACAGATGATAGCATTTCATACACTTCATCCGGTGGCAATGGAATTTCGCAGTGCCATAGAGCCATTTTCACCAGAGATTGAAGTGATTTCGGTTTATTGGGTAATACTCGGTGTTGCAATACATTAAAAAAATCTGGTAGGGCATTCTGGAATCTATGCAAATTGCCAGGTGAAATTATATCGGAAACAAAAACATCCATATATTCCGAGCGGCTTTCGTATCCCAATGGAATTGGAGGAGAAAACTGTAATCTGGGATGTGAATGATAACCGCTGGTAAAAGTGAGTGGGAATTTTGCCATTCGAAATGCTCTTTCCAATATTTTCATTTTGTCCAAATGACCGAAAAATCGCGCTCGACCCATCGCAGAATATTTTATTCTCACCACTCTGACCAATTGATTGGAGGATTTTTCCTGTTTCTTTCGCACTCGCCTGCCATATGATATTTTCTCCGAATACTGTTTTTTGCCTTCCTGTTTTAGATGTTTTTGTTTTGACAATATTTGCGGTGGGATATCACAATATGGGCATTTCTCACAATCGCGCTCTTCACAGGCCGGAGTAATTATTTCATTGTATGCTTTCTCTCGTTCCTGCTGAAGGAATTTTCTATCGATTCCCTTGTCTATTATATCCCAGGGCAATGGTTCTTCTATTTCTCGCTGATGGATGAATGAATCGATTTCCAAAGCTTGATTTTCCAGCGCCTCGAAAAAAATGTCCGGGCGGAACAATTCGTTCCAGGCAGAATAAATTGCACCATTTTTCCAGGCTCGAAAAATGACTTGGCACAATCTTCTATCGCCTCGAGCAAATATACCCTCCAGCACAGATATCTCAGGCTCTCTGGCAAATACCTGTATATTGGCGGGACAATTTCTCCGGATATAGTCTTCTTTTTGTTCGAGTTGTTGGAGTGAATTTTGCTTCTCCCACTGAAATGGAGTATGAGACTTCGGCACGAAGGGAGAAATAGTAACTCGAACATTGGCATTATATTTTCTGGCGATGTCGCTCACATTCTCCAGCATATCGACTATTCCCTGGATATCGCTTTGGGTTTCTGTGGGCAGTCCAATCATAAAATACAATTTCACATTACGCCAGTTATTCTGAAATGCCGACCGAATAGCAGAATAAAATTTTTCCTCATCCAATGGTTTATTTATAACTCGCCGCAATCTTTCCGTTCCCGACTCGGGGGCAAAAGTCAAGTTCACCTTGCGATTCGAGCCCAATATCTCGAATGCAAATTCGCCCAATTGCTCTATTCGAATAGAGGGCAGTGAGAATTTCAACCGTTCTCTTTCTAACCACGGTCGCATTTCCAAGAATAATTCATCCAGCGATGTATAATCTGTTGCGGAAAGCGAAATCACACCGAGTTCGTCATAACCGGTGCGATTAAATTGTGTTCTCAATTGGTTTATTACATCATCTGGTAATTGTTCTCTGACTGGGCGATAAATGTATCCCGCCTGGCAGAATCGGCATCCCTGTCCGCAACCACGAGACAATTCTGTTCTAATTCGGTCGTGAACAGACTCTATCCACGGGACTATCGGAGTATTGGGATAGAATTTTCTTTCCAATTTATCCACTGTCGCCGAACGCACCGGATAGGGAACATCATCATCGATATTGTATCCAGCGAATTTACCATTTTCATATCTCGGATGATAAAATGCCGGCACATATATACCATCGAACTGTGCTAATTGACGAAGTAAATCGATTCGCGGAGAATTATTCTTGTTTCGATATATGAATTTCAACATTCGAATCAAAGATAGTTCAGCATCGCCGATATAGAATAAATCGAAGAAATCCGCCATCGGTTCGGGATTGAATACACAGGTTCCGCCGGCGATAACTATAGGGTCATTTTCATCTCGCTGTTCTGCCGATAATGGAATATTGGATAATTCCAGCATCTCCAGGACATTGGTATATGAAAGTTCATTTTCCAGAGTGAACCCCAGCACATCGAATCGGTTCAATGGTGTTTTCGTTTCCAGCGAAAAAAGTGGAATATTTTTTTCTATCATAATATTTCGCATATCCTCGGCGGGCATATAGACTCGCTCGCATAATAGGTCAAACTCCTCATTTACTATATTGTAAATAATCGAACTGCCGAAATGGCTGATACCCACCTCGTAAATTTCCGGGAATGCCAGTGCAAATTTCAATTTCGCACTATGGTCTTTGACAATGCTACCCTTTTCTCCACCGATATATCGTGCTGGTTTTTCCACCAGCAGCAATTTAGACTCTATTTGCTCGAATAATTTCATAGGGGAGTAAGATACAGATATCTATAAAAAAGGCAAGACAACAGAACTCTTTATAAGAGATGGACAAAAATATTATATATTTATTTTTTTTCCCAATTATAGTATTCATCCATAATTTGCAAATAGTGAATTTTATGAATTGCTTTAAGAAAATCATTTTTTTCGCATTGATAATCGGCTAATATAACTTGAGCTTTTAACAAAAGTTCTCTTCTTCTTACTATGTTTTCAGGATAAGGGGTAATGTCTGGTGTATTGTAAAACATTTCATATTTCAACACAACCCATTCGCGCCGGGGATCAAACTCCTGCATCATTGTTTACCTTCCTTTATTTTTGGTTGTAAGTGACTCAATCATCTCTATACTTTTATGAAGTTGTAGCATTAATGAAATCCCCATCGGAAAATAAGAATAAGTTTATAAATTTCTCAACTATCTGCCTTTAATTTTTTCATAATAAACAGATATTTAAATCCACGAAGATAAAAATTAAATTTCTTGGCTCTTTCATGCCAAATTGGAGTATTTGATCTCTGGTGCCGTCTAACGATACAAATTATATCTATGGTTTTAAAATATTTCAGAAGGATCTGGTAAAGTTTGAATCCTACTGGTATAAATCCTGACTTTTTTCTCCAATGATCTCCAATGAGCCATGCCATCGCTTTCCCATATTTCAAAATCCTGTGTATTTCTTTTGCGACTTTATCGAGTTCATCGAAAAATTCTTCTCTTTCACATGATATTTTGCCTATATCAGCGGGATGATCAGAATATTCGATATTATTAGAGTATGGAGAATCGATAAATACAAAATCCACAGAATTATCCTTCAATGGAATATTTCTTGCATCATTTTGAATAATGTCGTCTCTATATGGAGCAATATCATATCCAATTACATGTCGGTTTAATTCTTTTGCAACATCAATAGTAGTTCCGCTTCCACACATTGGGTCTACAACTAAATCACCTTCATTAGTGTATCTTTGCAATAAGTTCCATATAATAAATGCGGGAGTAACTCCTCTAAATTTATTATCGCCATGGGGACGACTGCCATAATTTTGAGTTGGAAAATCCCATAAAGTTGTCGTTTCAAATGGTGGTTTGCTACTTTTCATTGTTTAGCAACCTCCTCAAATCATCTATAAAATGCTCAAACAATTTGACTTTCTCACTTTCCTCAATTTTTTCTTCTGTTAATACATAACTCCCATCTAAATCTACTTCTACAATAGCTCTTCCCTTTTTCGTTGGCTTTTCATAAGTTAATGTCCCATCTTCATCTGGTGTGATAAAATACACCCTGATATGCTTTGTAGCCTCATCTTGTAGAAGTTTAAGCTTCCAGTAACCTGTTTGAGCAATTCGCTCTCTTAAAGTAACTTTACTTGAAATGGCAGCTAAAACTTTGCAAGTTCGAGGATGATAAATAATGATATCAACATCTGGTAAATGTAAGCCAAATTCTCCATAATTAATAGCCAAATTCCTCTTAACCTTACTCAGTTTCTTAGGCAAACTCTTCGATCTTTCTAATCTATTACCATTAACTACCTTCAGTCCAAGTTCTTCGACTTCTTCGGTGATGATGTATTGAACCAACTTCTCCAAATTTTTTCCTTTGAATGCGCGCCAACTTTGCTCATGGTCCCCACTTGGGGTTGGACATTTTAACCAATCCTGTTTATGGAGTTCCTTTGCCTCTTTCAACAATTCTGAAATATGTTTGTATGCATCTACTCCTAACTGTTTTTGCTTTTTTAGATATAACCTTTTCAAATCCTCAAAATCCATATTTATCACTCCTTTAAACCAATTACAATATATTCAACGGGATATGCTTCTGAGTTTGCGTCGTTATTACTTGCAAACCTACCTGTTTTTTCATCTCTTTTCTGGGGAAGTATTTTAGAGGGTATTTTTCTTTTTATAATCCTATCGAGTTTAAAACCTGAATTTTTTAAACTTTCTGCAAATACCTCCGCATTTAATATATTTACTCTATTTAATCTTGTATTACCAATAACATAACAACATCTACCCCCTGGTTTTAAAATTCTGTAGTTCTCATCAAACACTTCTTCCATATCGATAAAAAAGGCTTCAATTTCTTTTGCTATTTTATGATTTTTCTCGAACATCTTATTAACTATATCCATCCCGATTTTACTTTTTAACTTCTTGTTTTCATATTTCTTGTAAGATGTTCCAATAAATTCTTTTTTATATTCTGTCAAATCATTGGCTAAATCGAACCAAATGGTAGATAACTGATGCAAATCCGCATACTCATAACTTGTAACATAAGGACTCGAACTTATTATTATATCAACACTATTATCGGATACGGGTTGAAATCGTGCATCACCAACACTTATGTTTAGAT
>QNEG01000071.1 GCA_003645115.1 bacterium
ATTCGGAACAATCGAATTTTATCGTATTGCTTCCCCGACGAATTTCTCGATTTAGGACTATTCTGCCGTTTATATCCACTATGGAAAGTGAACCGATATCTTCAGAAAATCGAACAGAAATATTACAGGTCTCATTAAATGGATTGGGATATGCTACTATGTTTATATTTTCAATCGGTTTCTTTTGTTCATAGATAGATTCTATTCCCACACCCTCGATAACTCGATACAATCTATTTGGAGATAGGTCGATGAAAGTATCCACCATTTCACTGGTAATCCATTTTACGATAAGTGTCTCCACGATAGTAGAAGTTCCCAGTCCGAAATGAAGTATATGTCCCTGCGATGTTCCCTCGGTGCCGACTACAGCATCCACTTGACGAGTTTGCCAGAAACCGAGTGCGGAAGAATAAACCCTCGCCACTGCGCCTATGGCGTATTTATCGGAAATTGTGCCCTCCAGTTTGAGTTTAATCCAGTTATTCCCGTTTTCGATATCATTTCGGAATAATCTCATTTGAGTGGAACCTGTGGTATCGGTATGGCGAGCGCATAAATCTAAATCTCCATCGTTATCATAATCCATCCAGGCGCAACCCCAACTATTATTTAAAAATATCCCGCTCTCATAATTCACTAATTCGAAACTATAATCACCAGTATTGCGATATAGAAATGAATGATAGCCATCATATACGCAGGATATATATAAATCCTGCCATCCATCGTTATCGAAATCGCCGAACACACAGGATGAATGCGTTTCATAGTATCCGATATTCCATTCATTTCTTTGGTCGTCGAAATGATAATCCGATGGACCCTGGTTTATGTATAGCATCGATTTGTCGGAGAATGAGATAAATCTGGGGTGAGCCAGATTAGCTACGAACAAGTCGAAATCGGTGTCATTATCGATATCCACCCATTGAGCGCCGATAGTATGACCAAAATATACTGCACCACCATAGGAGACTGGATTTCCGGTGACGCCATATTCCATACTGTGTTCGGAAAATGTGCCATCGCCATTGTTGATGAACAAGTAGTTCGGGTGAAGTCTGTAATTTCCCACATACATATCCAGATCGAAATCGTCATCGAAATCGCTGACCACCACTATTCTGCCATAGCAAACATAAGTGTGAGCCAATCCCATACCAACCGAATCGGTAGCCTCCACGAAAACAGTTCCTGCTTCATTCACATAATAAAAATCGGGGAAATAAACACCATAATCTCCCATCCATTGTTCGCCATTTGCCACATAAATATCCAGGTCTCCATCCTTATCGAAATCGCCTATACCTGGAGACATAAATGGGCAGGTATCCAGCAATGCCGCCCCCACAGTTGATGATACATCGGTAAATCCGGTGCCATCATTTCTCCAAAGGCGGTCATCGGTAGCGATTACATCCAAATCGCCATCGTTATCATAATCGAAAAAAGTTCTCCCCGATGGAATAGTATATACATTGGAAAATGTTCCATCTCGATTATTATACCAGATATTCCCACCGATTAACATATCTGGATAGTAGTCATCGTCGATATCGCCCACCGATATATGACTGCCATCAGTGATTCCAGCCTCTGTGGTGACATCGGTAAACCAAAATTCCGTTAGTATATCATAATAAATTCCTACTGCTCGAAGCATCATAGGATGACCGGTTTCCTCTGTCCCGATGACATACCAGGTATTTTCACCCGAATCATAATAATGGGTCACATAAGCGGTATTATTTCCTGCGATATAGTATCTGAGTTCTGTATCCATACCTCGGAAACCGATATGGAAAGTGGTCAATGGCGGGATTTCCACTGCACCACAGATTGTATCCAGAGAGATTGTAAACCATCCAGCGCTATCGGGGAAAGTCAAAATAGTTGGAGTAATCAAATCCTCTGTAGTGTCTGGTTGATTGGAGAAATCTGCCCATATATGCAATTCGGTATCTCCGCCACCATCGAGATATACGGAAATTTCCATAATAGAACAGGGATGTTCGGTAGTAAATTTATTCGCCAGAATATCATCAGGATAAAGGGTATAATATGATGAAGGCGAACCATCATCCCACTGAAAATATACTGCCTCGGTGGAATCGAGTGCAGTGGGTGGGGGAGAAACATTATCCTGTGGGTCATAAGTGGAGCGTATCCTATAGAATGACCCCGCATACATTATCGAAATAATCATCACTGCACAAATAACTATTTTTCTCATATTTCCAATCCTTTTAATTGGTTTCGAAGAACAGTGATTCTTTGCTGGAATTTTTGCTTTTTCTGTCGTTCGGCATCCACAACATCCTGTGGAGCTTTCTCTATAAATTGCTTATTTTTCAATTTATTCTCGGAACTTTTCAATGCACTCTCCAATTTCTCGATTTCCTTATTCAATCGTGCGATTTCCTTTTCTATATCCACGAGTCCTGGAAGCGGTAGGAACACCTGTCCAGCAGAAATTGCCGAGACCCCACAGGAAACCGATGGCTTCTCTTTCACCATTTCCATATCATCTACTCGAGATAGGAATACTATTAATTCTTTCTGTTTTGTTAACATTTTTCCAGTGTCATCATTTTTGGGAATAAGTTTTATCTCTCCGACTTTTTTATTTCCCAGACCAGTTTCTCCCTTAATGTTGCGAACCGAATTCACCAGTTCCATAACTTGTTCGAATTCTGCTTCACTGGATTTATTTTTCCATCGGCGATATTTATTCCATTCAGGATAATCCGCCAGCATTATAGTAGGTTCATTTTTCGGGATTAGGTCTTCTACGATATCGTTGAGTCGTTGCCACAATTCCTCTGTGATGTATGGCAATATGGGGTGCATCAATTTGAGCAACGATTCCAATGCGTAGATAGCCAGTATTTTTTCATTTCTGTCGGATTTCAGTCGGAGTTTTGCACCCTCCAGAAACCAATCGCAGAATTCGCTCCAGAAGAATTGATGTATCGCCTTGACCGCTTCGTCCAGTCGGAATTTTTCCATAGCATCGTTTACATCTTTCACCGCATTAGCCAATCTGGATAGTATCCATTCATCCAGTAATGTTTTCGGCTGCGGATTCTGGATTTCAGTTTTAGTGAATTTTTCATCGCCAATATTGATAAACAACAATCTACTGGCATTCCACAATTTGTTGGCAAAATTTCTGCCCACCTGAAAGGATTTCATTTCCAGAAATAAATCTTGTCCTGCCGCCGCTTGAGAAATCAATGTATATCGTAACGCATCTCTGCCATATTTTTCGATTACATCCAGCGGGTCGATTCCATTCCCCAGCGATTTTGACATTTTTCTGCCGATAGAATCGCGCACTGTGCCGTGGATATAGACGGTGTGAAATGGTTTCTCTCCGCAAAAATGTTCTCCCGCCATAATCATTCTCGCTACCCAGAAGAAAATAATCTCTGATGCGGTAACCAGCACATCGGTGGGGTAATATCTTTTCAGGTCATCGGTGATGTCGTTCCAGCCGAGCGTAGCCAGTGGCCAAAGCCAGGATGAAAACCAGGTATCCAACACATCGGGGTCGCGAGTTAATTCTACTTTTTCCTTATGATAGAATTCGCGGGCTTTCCGATGTGCCTCATCCTCGTTTCGTGCCACAAATACTTCGCCATCGTGACCATACCATACCGGAATTCGATGTCCCCACCATAACTGGCGAGATATGCACCAATCACGGATATTATTCATCCAGTTAAAATATACTCCTTCCCATCGCGATGGCAGAAATTTTATTCCTCCTCTTCGGACAATTTCTATTGCAGGTTGTGCCAATGGGCGCATTCTCACGAACCATTGTGAGGATAAATACGGTTCGATAGCGGTATGGCATCTATAGCAATGCCCGATTGCGTGTGCGTGCGGCTCGATTTTCTCCAACAATTTATGCGCCTTAAGGTCTTCCACAATCCTCTCCCGAGCCTCATATCTGTCCTGATTGGAATATTCTCCTGCATTTTTATTCATTTGAGCGAATTCATCCATTACCAGCACCAACGGTAATTTATGTCGTTTACCAATCCAGTAATCATTCTGGTCGTGAGCTGGAGTAATTTTTACTACACCTGTTCCGAATGCTGGATCCACAGCCCAATCGCCGATAATCGGTATTTCTGCGGGAACATCTATTTTTTCGCCTTCATAATCCACACCATCTCTAATTTCATCCACCAATGGAAGGCGAACCTTTTTCCCGATTAAATCCTTAAATCTTTCATCCTGGGGATGAACAGCGACTGCGGTATCACCGAGCATAGTTTCTGGGCGAGTGGTAGCCACTACCACTCCATCCGAGGGATTATCCGCAAATGGATATTTCATATACCATAGACTTCCATTTTCCTCACGATGTTCCACTTCATCATCGGCGAGAGCAGTTCTGCATCGAGGACACCAGTTGATGATATATTTACCCCGATATATGAGTCCTTCTTCGTATAATTTCACGAATGCCTCGATTACAGCTTGTGACATATCAGGGTCGAGAGTGAATCTTGTTCTTGTCCAATCGCAGGAGCATCCAATTTCCTTGAGTTGCTCGATAATTTGTCCACCCTTTTCTTTTTTCCAATCCCATAGCATTTGAACAAATTTCTCACGCCCGATTTCCTCACGAGTAGTATTTTCCTTAAGTAATTCTCTTTCCACCATATTTTGAGTGGCGATACCCGCATGGTCTGTGCCGGGTAGCCATAGAGTCTCGAAACCCGACATCCGTTTCCATCTTATCAACACATCTTGTATTAAATTATTCAGTGCGTGCCCCAAATGGAGCACCGAAGTAATATTGGGTGGAGGAATCACGATTACAAACCGAGAATCTCTGTTCTTTCCGGTTTTTTTCGGGGTAGCGAACTTGTTTTTCAGCCAGAATTCTCCCCATCGTGGTTCGATATCCAATGGTTCATAGTTTTTAGGCATTTGCATAATAAAACTCCCACTCGTGTGCAAAAGACGATTTTAAAATATTGCATCGAATATAATTTGTCAAATTAAAGGATATATTTCATAAAATCAAATAAAATCTGTGAAATCTATATTTGTTCTAAAATATCCAATCGTAAGAATGTGGGATTGACTAACATATTCCGAGGGAATGGTTTGGTCTGATTGCCAGATGAAACCCCCGTTTTGTCCCGATTTGTCGGGATAGAGATATACGATTTGCGGGGGAATGTGGTAACCCCCTATCCCGACGAGTCGGGATTTGTCCCCCTTAACAAGGGGGACAAATGAGCAAAGCGCAGGCGGAGCGAGTATGGAGTTCATCTGGATACCCGACGAAACCAGCCCATCGGGGATATATCTAATCAAAGCCACTATCAGTGAGAAAACAATCACCAATAGCGTCGTGCTGGTGAGATAACCCCTCACTCTCGGTCATTCTTCCGCGAGAGAGAAAAGACTGGTGCTGGAAATCGCCGGATTCGTCCCGCAGACATAATACAAAATTGATAAAAGAACGAAAGCTGGGAAAAAGAAAAATCCGAAAATCCACCGGAATAGCCCCAATAACGAAAAACCGAACGAAAGACAGTTGCCCTTTATTTTCTCGTTTGCATCTATCTGCAATTTCCTATTACCCATCGGGTAGCCATATTTTTCCTTTAGCTGCGGAGAAACCTGCCACTATCGGACTGAGCAGATAGGTCTCGCCGGCACCCTGCTTTCCCTTGAAATTTCGATTGCCAGTGGAAAGCTGAATTTCTCCTGCTCCGGTCATACCGATTTGCCCTTGAGCACATCCACCGCAAGCGGGATGAGAGACCACTGCTCCCGAATCGAAAAGCCGTTTCCATATACCCGACTCCATTATTTGCTGGGTGACTATCCTGGTGGCAGGAACTACTCGCATAATTGTCCTTTCTGCGATGTTAGAATCGCCCAATGCTTCCGCAGATGCGGTGATATCTTCACTTCTGCCATTGGTGCAACTGCCCACGAACACCGAATCCACTTCCGTTCCGATAAATTCCCGCACCGGATGCACATTATCGGGAGAATATGGCGCTGATAATAATGGTTCCAAATCGGTTATGTCGATAGAATATTCATCGACAAATTTCGCATCGGGGTCAGATTTATACGCAGTCCATTCGTATCTCGATGAGGATAATTCATCCAGAGTGGCGATTAATTTTTCATCTGGCGGAATTATTATGGATATCAATGCCATCTCGGTGCCCATAGATGCCACTGTTATTCGCCCAGATAAATCCAGAGAATCTATATAATCTCCATATAATTCCACTGTCATCCCCAGCAGTCCGTGGGAACCGAATTTATCCAGTAATGCGAGGACAAAATCCTTTGGAGTAACCAATCGATTTTTAGGATATCCATTCACATTCACTCTAACGGTGGGTGGGACTTGAAACCAGATTTTCCCGGTGGCGAATGCAAATGCGATATCCTTATCTCCCATTCCTTGTCCGAATGCACCGATTGCGCCCATAATGTTATAATGACTGTCAGTGCCCACCGCTATCATTCCCGGTCGAACCCAGCCCTCCTCGATTAGAGTGTGTGTCCCGATACCACGATTGACATCGAACAATGGGATATTAAATTCTCGTGCGAATAATCGAACAAGTTGTTGATTTTTGGCATAGGGAATATTGTTTGCGGGTGCCACAGTATCGAAAGTAAATACAGTTCGATGGATATCTTTCACCGGATTGTCGGGGAAATATCGACGCAGATTATTGACTACATTCGGTCCCCCGAAATCTCTCGCCGAACGGACATCTACATCCAGCCATAAGACATCACCAGGATGAATATCATTTCTGTCCGAGTGTGAGGAAAAAATCTTCTCGATTATTGTTTTGCCCATTTTATTATCCCTTTTATTTCTTAATGCTTTTGTAATTAAATCGTTGCCGAGCTTACCCCGAAAAAATGAATAGTTATTTAATCTTTTTTCTTCCTAATTACTAATTTATTTCTTTTCATATCTTTTCACAAGAAAAAAACTATGGAATCGGTCTAATCCTGGCAATCCCGACGGTTGGGGAC
>QNEG01000072.1 GCA_003645115.1 bacterium
TAGATAGCATATGCCCTGCATCTACATGCCCAAAAAGCTGATTATTCAAAAACCGATTATTGCACGAACTGTCATTTATTTCTATTACTGTGGAATAAGAGGCATTCACCGCACCGGTAGATTGAATAGTCATATCCTGAAATGTTAAATAATCCGCTCCTGCAAGTTTTACTGTATAATTATCATCGACTCCCGTTGCAGCTTGCGTTAAAGTAACGAGACTGCTGTCGTCGTTTTCCGATTGAAAAGTTACTGTATTAACAGCTGAAGCACCGATAAGCTGCGGAATCGATATCCTTTCCGTATATGTTCCATTCCTTACGTTAAATATTGTAGCTCCACAAACACCGAATTGAGTGATTGCATTAACTGCTTGGGTAAAATTGGGGAAACTCGGTGAAGCTCCACCTATGGTAAATGCCCCGTTAAATCCCGCCCCGATGTAATTCACATACGATGTATCGTTACCGTTATCCGGATCGGTACCGTGGTTCGGTTCGCTCGTCCAAACCATGATACTGCATACGACACCCGAGCTAAATGTGTAATCACCTATGTCTATATCGCTTTGAGAATCATATGGATCTATGTTCCCATTCCATTCGAACGGTGTCTGCTCGATATATCCCGAACCTTCATCTATTGCCCATCTAATTTTTGTATATGTAAGTGAATTTCCCGCAAAATTTTGCAATGTAACAATTATATCTTTCGTTCCAGGGCAAAATGTAAGTGTTGGTGCATCAATAGATGTAATTCCCGCGTCATCCGTCGCTCCAGCCGGCGGCTTCTCATCTGCGCCGATATCAGTCGGCGTGGTTCTCGTATCGCCGTCGAAATCAGTTTCATAGCCGGATAACACAACAGTTCCCGAATCTATGCAGGGCGATATATCTTGCAAATGTAAGTCACTTGCACTAACGAACAACGGGTCGCGGGAGATGCTATTAATATCCTCGCCCGAAGCGGATTGCCAGTCGGAAAGAGTGTTGTAATAGTTATATGAATAAAGTACAACTTTCGCATCGGGAGCGTATAAATCGTTATTATCACTATCAAAATTTACAGTATCGGAACGAGCATCAAATGAAACATCTGTACTCATCGAACCGGTGCACCATAAAATGTTATTCTTAATAATTGTATTAAGACAATCTTCGAGATAAAATGCCACATCCTCCGCCTTAATGGAATTGTAGTAATATTCGTTATTATCACTATTGTTATCATTAAGTATTCCTCTATATACTGTATCGTAAATTATATTATTATGAACTTTTGCATTGTTAGTGTTTTCTATTCTTATACCATAATTGCTTGTTGAACCGGTATGGAGCTTATTATTATATACTAACGCACTGTCTCCATAATAGATATAAACCCCGCTATTCTGGCTACTTCCACAGCTATATGCCTCGTTGTTATATACTTCTGCCTTTTTGTTATATCGAACATATATAGCTTCGCGTGAACAATCGTGAACCACATTATGATGAATAATGCTTCCGTATCCATAATATGATGCACTGCTCGAAGCGAGATAAATACCGTGATTTCCGTCCGCTATGTTGTTATATGAAATTTCATTCGAATCGGGAATAGCAGCAGAAGAATTATAAACATACACTCCATAGTCACTGGAACCATTTTCGTATATATTACAATGATTTATTTTGTTAAAATCACTGTTTCGATATATATATACTCCATCGTTCGATGCACCTGTTATATCGAATCCATCTACAATTACATAATTAGCATCGTATAAATAAACTGTGTATTGATAACCATCGAGAACGACACCATTGGGTGAAGCCTTGAATTCCACATAACCAGTTGCGTCGCCATCGTCGTTGCTATCGACACGAAATTCCTCCGTGGAACTGGTTGCTTCATAACTACCGTGGTCAACCCAGACTATGCAGTTGGGACCCAATGCGTATGAGTTAATAATCTGTCGAATGCTCGCTTTCGGTGTATTTGGACTCAAACCGTCGTTGCCGCTGTTTCCGGCGGCGGAACAATATGTATCGTCGGCATCGTAGCTGTCATTAACAAAATACATGCATCCCTGCAAACATCGCATATAATTTGATATTGCAGCTGTTAATCCACCACCTACTCGCTCTATCTTTATCTTTATGCTATCGGTTCCGTCGTATTGCACATCCGACCATGTATATGTTCCGGATGATAAGGGTTTATTCACCAGTCCCGTAACAGATGAAAGCGAACCTGTACCCTCGCTAAGACTAAGTGTTACATTGCTGGTATTATCCTCATCTCGATTGTCGTTCTCATCCGTAGCGGAAACCTGAACTGTGAAATTCGTGCTTGTTTCATAGAAGGGAGGATAGGAATCGAAATACATTTTCGTGGCTTGAACATCGACTGCATTCTTGTCATTCCCTGTTTCGGGTGAACCGGAACCGAAAGACGAGCCACTTCCGCTTGTGCTAATATCACTATAATCCAGTTTAAATTCGATATTGTCATTATCCGCACCGGATGGCAAATCTGTACTTAACCATATTTTAACTTGATATGTTTCGGAAGTTCCGTCAGCAACAGATATATAGGGGTCGGCAATTGTAAATGTAATATCTGTTGCTGTAATATTTCCCGCAAGGTCTGTGGGCAGGTCGGTTCCAGTTGCGGTATTACAAAGATGTGCACCGGCAATCACTTTAGCCCAATCCGCAAAATCATTCCCATCGCCTTGAGTGAGTTTTAGCGAAAGTATCTTAGTTGGGTCGCCATCGCGGGTTCCCTTATCTTCGAATCCAAAATCGAATACGAATACTTTCCCGGTTTCCGTATCGATAGTCGAGGATATTGTTGCCGGCTCTGCAGCAGCGCCCTGTTTTACTTCTGAATCGTCATCGTATGTTCCAGCGATACTTGTGCGTGTCGCTTCACTCGTGTTGCCGTATGCGCCCTGATTTATTATATCACCGTTTCCAGCAGGTTCATTGCTGTAATCATCCGCAGGGTCGCCGCCATCGATACAGGGAGATGTATTCGCATCCGGTGCAGACCAATCGCTGCCGGTCCAGTGTCCCGTTGTTGCCGATTGCAGATGAAAATCTTCACTGCCCGAAGTCGTAGATACAAAATAAGGAGGATTTGTAGTCAACTGCACTTCTGTATTATGGTCTTCGGGAGGAAGAGATGAACCATATACAGCATACGCTGCGCTATATCCTGCAAAATAGTTATATGTTATCGTTGCACCACCATTATAAATTCTAAATCCATAATCACCCGAAATACCCGATGCATTACATATTATATTATTTCGAAAAACTTGATTATTTCCATTGTATTGATATACCGAATATGAAGTGCTCGGAGTATAAACCGTGTTATTTATAAATTCAGAGTTATCGCAATAGTAAATGTAAAGCCCATAGGAACCGCGAGTATCATAGACTATATTATTATTAAAAGTTAAATACTGTGTATAATAAAAATATAGCCCATTGCTGCCCGTGTCATGAATAATACAGTTTTTTATGGTTAGATATTGAGTTAAATCGGTTGTGCTACCACGATTCACATATATTAAATAACTCGTAGTCGATTTTATTTCAAAACCATTCACTATAACATACATTAAATGGTCTGCACTTCCAAATGGCTTTATGTAGAATCCATATTGCTCACCATCGACGATTGGCTTGTATCCATCTCCAGCGCGGATTGTTAGAGAGCAACTAACACTCGAATTATATTTAAAAATATCCACTTGCTCTAAATAGGTTCTATCGGAATTAACTGTTACAACATATACACCATCCAGAGTTTGCGGAATTTGCGCGATAGCGTCATTTATAATATAGAACTCGTTATTTCCCGCAGATGGATACGGACTACCGTCTTTTGTCAATATAACATCACGGATTACAACCTGTATATCGTCCAAATACCAATACTCACTAGTAGAGTTTGCATTCGCCTCGAATCGTATATAAAGATTGCTTGCCGCACTCGCATCGATATCGACATGGTATTCCGTCCAGTTAATTATATCTGTTCCGTTGACATTTGCCCATTCAATCCACGAACCGGAATCGAGTTTATAGTACATCTTCATTCGTTCGCCGTTGTCGCAACCATAGTCCTTAAGCCAGCATGTGATTACAATATCATTATCACCGCTGACATCTATCACCGCAGTTTTTTCCAATGTGCGGGTTCCACCACCTTGAAACCGGCAGCTCGCTATACCGTTATGAATATAGGTAGAACTACTTGTGTATCGCGTTACATTACTCGAGCATGTCCAGCCTGTCGGTGGAAATGCCGTGTTTTCAAATCCCTCGAAAAATGGTATATCACCCGCCATCGTCTCCAGTGGTTCGGGAGGTGGTGTATCATCATCATTATAGCGAGAATAATCAAATGATGACTCTCCACTACTGTTTGCGTTCATTGCATAAATAACATCGGGAAGTTCGACAGCCGGTTTTGGGAAAAAAGTATTCTGTTCCACCACCGTAGATTGGGCATGTGCTACTATAACAATAGATAACACTATCGCCGATAGGATCCGCATCATATTTTTATTCGAATATTTCATAGCTTAGTTTTAGATGCTATTTATTTGATATTTCCATTCTTATCATAAAAATCCATATTTACAGGGGTATCGATTCTTTGTTTTGGGGTATTAACTTTTTCAGTCGGTTTTGTTGCCCAGTCGCGTCTTTTTCCCGCAAGCCGGAAACTAAATCTTGCCTCGCCATCACCGGAAAGCGCTTTTACTATAAGCACACTGCCTTCCATCCGCGCAATCAGATATGCATCGTCCTGCGGTGTAACGAATGGAACAATTGTGCTTTCTGCAACTACATTATAGAATAGCCACAGGTCGGAACCCTCCGGTTGAGCAGCAATATCTACTTTATATGCACTACCGCTAAGTCTACCGACGCCGATGGTCTCTATCCACATACCAATAGCCTCAGCCATCCATGTAACATATTGCTTCCCATTAATTTGTACTATCGGGTCAACCTGGTCTGCATGCACAGTTCCAACATAAAGATTGTCCCATTTGTATGTTGCGGTTCCTAGATCGTGTGTTCCGGTGGCATCGGGTCTCAGGTCTTGTGTAGCCACATGATTCCCGAGATTATCACCGGCGCTGCCCCACTCGATACTTGTCGAAGTCGATACAAGAGCCTGACCATCCGAGCCTTTCACGAGGTTCACCCATCCGGTACCGTTGTAGTAAAGTATATCTCCAGTTGCAGCGCCTGTTATGGTAACATCCGTGAGGTCGTTTAATTCCGTTGCACCGGTGGATTCATCGAGGTTAACCCAATCGCTTCCATCATAACCCTGAAAATTTGAACCATCCCAACGAATGGTGCCCGTATTAGTACCTGCCGTAGTTCCAAGCTTAATAGCACCATCGACATCTAATTTCTCCGCAGGCAAAACAGTTCCAATGCCAACATTTCCTCCCGGGTCGATAGCGAATTTATTATCCGTTTGGTCCAGTCCTATAAAAAATCTCGAGTTTGGTGCAGTAAGATTTCTCACACCGACATACCATTCCTCGTTTTCTGCATTAATTCTCAAAAATTCGGATTCGCCGTCCGATGTGGAATAAGCTCCAATATACACATCGTCTCTTATATCGAGTAATTGTCCGGGTGCCGCAGTTCCGATTCCAACATTTCCATCCGAACCACGGACAAATACATCATCATTGAGATTTATATCTACATCGCCACCGTCGCCAATTTTTACATAATCTTGCCCCGCTTCAGTAATATCTACAAGACATTCACTGCCGGCATAAATCAGTATCGCATCGGAATCGAAGCAAAAATATGTGTCATCATCTCCGTTATGGATAAGTCTATCATTAGATGGACTGATTTCATCTCCGATTCCGATGTCGCCGTCCACGTCTAGGTCATAGTCGATACTCGTTGCATTTATACCGACTTTGTTCACGGAGTTATTTATTACGAGCAGTCCCGAACACATATCGATTTTATCATCCCCATCGGATGATATATATAAATCGTGTGCGGAGGAAATAAACAGGTCGGGAGAAACTGCATGTATTTTAGATGAAGCATCATAGAATATGATTCCCCAATTATCGGCAAGCTCGATATTTCCATTTTTTACATGAAGTTTTGTATTAGAACGCAATGGATCTGCGACTGCACCGACAGTTACGAGTCCCGTGTGATATACACTATCGCTGTTTTCCGGCTCGCCACCATATCTATTGTTCCAATCATAGTCTGCACTTCCGGCGCCACCGGCATCTGCCCATTCAAATCCTCCCGCAGTAGTATATTTAAGATACTTACCGTCGGTCGCCACAGACCACTGAACAGTACCATCACTGACTAAAACGGCATCGGAAGGACTGGCTTCAATATCCACCGTGGTTATTGTGCCATCGGTTATTTCACTCGATTCGATTGTCTGTCCCAACAATGAAACCGTGCCGCTTCCATCGGGAAAATTAATCACATTATCATTACTGGTCGGCTCAACAAATCCGATGTATGTCTGGTTATCGTCGGCGATACCATCATACACTATGCGATTATTCCGAAGCCATACATTACCCCACAAAAATAATGCATTCTCACCATCGGCGAATTGTGCAATATTCCCGGCACTATTGTCTTGAATATAGAGATTATTTCCTGGACCGATGCGAAAAATAGTATTATCATCTCCATTTATAGGTGTGAATACATTTTGCTCGACCGAACCGCTGCTTTTTGAATAAAGCGTCCAGTTATTTTCGGTATATAAATTCCCCGATGAAAACCACATATTCCCCGCAGACTGAATTGCGTTTCCACCGGCGGAATTCGTTGCATATATCGCTGGAGTTCCTGCAACTGTGGATGTCGCATTGAGTTGTCCCGCGCTTATTACAACATTATCGGATGCTACCCAAATATTTCCACATTTGCCATCACCACCGGTTTTTATCGCATTACCACTCGCCGTATTTCCGAAATATGCCGCTTCATAACCTCCGACATCGGACATAACTGTAA
>QNEG01000073.1 GCA_003645115.1 bacterium
ACACCAGGTTGATTACCGGCTTGCCAATACACGATACTACCGCTGGTTTTCAGGCATTCAGGAAACGAGTATTCGAGGAATTGGAGCTGGACAAAATCCGTTCCGATGGCTATTCGTTCCAGATTGAAACAAAATTCAAGGTATGGCGAAAAGGATTTTGGTTAAAGGAAATTCCTATTATATTCAGAGAAAGAGAAGCTGGTGAATCAAAGATAAATAAGAAGATAATCTATGAAGCAATATTTATGGTGTGGATATTAAGACTGGAAGCATTATTGGGGAAAATCTAATATGAATAGCGATAATGGAGTGAAAAAGCAGGTGATTACAGGTCGTCGGAGTGAACAGACAAAACAACAAGAGGTTTTCGACCTGGCAATAATAGTGGTTAGCTATAATACTGTCTTTCACCTTAGACGCTGTCTGGTGTCATTGAAAAAAAATCCTCTCTCTCTGGGAAATCCTGTAGTGGTGGTTGTAGATAATGCTTCCACCGATGGTAGCCCACAGATGGTGCGAAAAAAATTCCCCTGGGTATATCTGATAGAAAATAAATCCAATCTCGGCTTTGCACGAGGATGTAATATCGGAATTCGTTCAGTAAAAGCCAGATATTATCTTCTGCTTAACTCTGATGCTGCCACTATGGGAAACGCATTGGATGTTATGGTATCATTTATGGATGCCAATCCAGATATCGGTGCATCGGGGGGACTTATTCTAACCGAGGATGGAAAAACACAACCATCTACTCTGGTTTATCCTAATTATTTCAATCTGCTATTTTCTCGAGCATCACTACTGTCGAAAATTCCGGTATTTCGTTGGAAAATGCAGGAATTGCGAAAAGTCCCCGATGAAATTACCGATGTCCCCGCACTGGCAGGTGGTTTCCTTATACTGCGTAATGAAGCATTGCAGGAAATAGGATTACTCGATGAAAGATTCTTTATATATCTCGAGGATATCGATATTTGTAGAAGGCTTCAGAAAGCCGGTTGGCGAGTAGTATTCAATCCCAATGCTCGAATATTACATTCCTGGGGTGCATCATCCGCTAAAAGACGAGCTCAATCTTTTTGGTGGCATCATATGTCGATGTTCAAATACTTCCAGAAACACTATCCATACCTATTGCCCATTAACTTATTATTGGGATTTGGGCTAATTACTCATTATTCTCTATGGTGGCTTACTAATACTATCACTGGATGGAAATCGTATCGAAATAATCATTCGAAGGATAGTCCGAAAAGTTGAATGTTCGGGGGTTGGTTGTTGAATTTTTAATGCATAGTAAAATTTATAATGGAGGAAATATGAAAATAAAAATTATCGCCATAATTTTATTTATTATTCTAACCATAGCATATAGTATCGATATCGATGAAGTGGAAAATCTATTTCGTTCCTACCGTTCTGCGTTCAATTCTGGGAATTCACAAAATTTTGCTGGATTGGTCACCGAAGATTTCTCCTATCCAGAAACCGAACCCCATTTATCCCGACAAATATTTTTCGGAATAGTATCTCTCGCTCCATATAAGATAATCGATATCGCCAATATCACTATCTATCCTATCCGAACTGGCATAGATTCTGCGATGGTGGGAGTAAATTTTGTGATTTCATACGATGGCATCCGGGATACTATTCCTAATTCGTTTATAGTAGTGAAACAGGACAACAGAGTGAAACTTTGTAGGATAATAGACCCCGATATAGAGGAAAAGATTTCTGAACAATCGGACATCCCACCGGCGAAAAAGTAGCTGAAATTTCCATTTCCGCAATATCCGCTGGTGTCTGTTATGACCCCGATGGTTGTTTTACTGGTAATTTCGGTGGAGCCGGCGGTAATTTCTTTTTATCAGCTGTTTTATCTATGGGAACCTCGACAAGTTTCAATTGTTCGAGTTCCTCTCGGACAAATCTCCTCAATCCGCCTTTATATGCCTTATACAATAAAGGACTTTGCTCGCTTTTCACTATGAAAATATTTTCATTCTTTGGCATCGGATAGGCGGAAAACCCGGTTTTGGTCCCGTCCTTCAGTGTGATTTCTATATCGTATTCGGGTTTCGAAAAATCGACACCTATAGTATCATCGGGCAATCTGGGAAATGTAGCAGCCCTGTAATCAGCCAGTGGTCTCAATAGTGTGGATATTTTCGTGGAGTCACCAATAAATTTTTGGCCGGTGGTATTATCTATTACCAACCAGCCGGTGTCGGTTGATTCCACAGTGTAAGAACCCTCGGTATATTCACAACTAAATGATTTTATTTGGTGGATAGGCACTTCAACAATTGTCTTATCTCGCCAGTCGGTTATGGCTGAATATCTCGACAACATTCCTTTTGCCTCGAACACGCTATCGCTGGATGACGGACGAATATATGTGGCGCCAAATCCTGCCATACCGCCGATTATAACATCCAGCACAGTATCTCGGTTTTCATATAATATGAACCTCGAACCCTGAAGTGTATCTACTTTCATTTTAAAGTGAGATTTGGGAGATTTCGAACAGAGCGATATAATTTTAAGAGAATCCAAATCATCCAGTAAATTATTCACATTCTTCTCATCGGCGGGAATAGTATCCATCGAATCTACCACCATCCAGCTATCATTTTTCTTTTCGATTATGGATACACTCTGAAATTTCTTCGTTTCGATACGAGTTATATTGGACTTATCGAATGAGGGGAACAGTTTTTTATATTTGCTCTTATCCGCAGTGGAATATGTTTTCAATGATGTATTGGTAGCGACATATATCAATACGCCGACCACAATTATAATCAGAAGGACAATATTTCTGGTATTCATACTCGCACCTCCGATTTCTTTTTTATGCCCATTGCGATAAAGTAAATTATCCCGAAAATTAGGACGATTGCTACTGGGTAAAAGATATTCATAAATTTAATTTTTGCTTTTTCCGATTTGGAAAATTCCACTACTTTTCCATCCACTATCTTTTGAATTGGACGATATGTAACCTCTCTCGACCTTATAGATATCAATCCTTTTCCCAAAGTTAACCAATCGATTAAGTTCATAAAAAATACCATATTGGGATTTTGTGTGGCGGCTCTACCCAGATATTTATCCTTGACAAAATCGCCATCGCCAACCAGCACTATTTTTGTCTCGGGCGATTCGGCAGTATAATTCTCATCCTCTCCGGCTAATTCATCGTTCGCAAAAAAGCTGGAAAATTTCCCATATACCGAGATAGCCAGTGGAACATTCGATGCATTATACATATCGGGTGTCAATCTGTAAGTAGGCGAGATAGTATAATTCGATTTCATCAGATGAGCATATTTCGATGAGCGCGCCAATATGGAATATTCCAGTTCGGAATCCTGCAATCTGGAGGTATCGATGGAACTGGCGACTATCAGATTTATATTCTCCAGATCCTTGACCACAGGATTTGTAGTATCGAACTCGGTTATTATGGGAATAAACGGATAATCTTGTCGGACGAAGTTTATCATCGAACCGGATATCTGCGGAACAGTGACCTGAACATGATTCCTATCCAGCACTATATCCTCATTCACACCCAGATTGTAATTATTGAGTAATTCGTTCAACCCGATATTTAGCTTGTTGGCTGTTCCGGTTTCCATATCGGCATTAATTTTATCGAAAAATACCGCCAGATTGCCACCTCGCATAAGGAATTGGTCGATAGCATATAGCTGGTCTTTGGTAAAGCTCATAGTGGGTTGAAGTAGTATCAATGTGGAGATGTTGGTCGGAATTTTACCCTGATTCAAATCTACCGAACGAACATTGAATTGAGTTCTCATCACACGCATCAGATTGAAAATATCCTTATCCATATCGGGAGTGCCATTGCTGGTCACATATCCTACATAGGTTTCCGGTTGGGATACTTTGATAATAGCTCGAGTCAATTCATATTCCAGCCAGGATAAATCCTGCACTAATGGTAGAACTTCTTTTTTATCTTGATATGTCACTGCCAATCCTAAATACACATTTCTGGAAGTATATTGGTCGTCTTCAAACACATTAATTCTAACCTGTGGAACACCATCCGTCATAGCGCGTTGACGACCCACAGAATCCGAAGGGTCTATGAACTCATATTCCAGATTATCACCAGCATAAATTTTATATTCATCCAGTTTATCCTTAATTATCTGCCTGAATTCTGCATACTGTGCTGGCAAACCCTCGGAAAAATACGCTCGTATAGTAATTATATCTTTTAATTCGGATAAAGCAGATTTAGTAGCATCGGTTAGAGTATATATTTTATTTTCAGTCAAATCTACCCGAGCAAACACATTGCTGGCAATTAAGTTTATCACTACCAGCACCACTATGAACAGGATTAAACCGATGATTCGATTTACATTTACTTTAGATTTTATATTCATATTACTTCTCCTTTCCTTTTATTTCCATTTCCTGCTTGTCAATGAAAAAGTCCCCAGATAGATGAATAGAGCTATCAGAGAGAAATAATAAATAATATCTTTAGTATCCAGGACACCTCGAGCAATATTTTGGAAATGATTATTCACTCCGATATAAACGAATATAGCAGGAAAAAATTTAGCTAACGCCAAAATTCCCGCCATAACAACTAAAGCTATAACCACAAGAGTGATAGACTTTTTTATGGAGATGTGAGAAACAAAATGAATGAAGAAAACAACCAACGCAGAAGCCAGCAAGAGCACCAGGACATTAGTAATCATCGAGCCGAGTCCGATTTCACCTAATACTCCTTCGCCCTGGAATAATTCCGGTAACGCGTGAGTCATCTGGAAAGAGAAGCATAAAATCACACCCAGAATGAATGCCACCACCTGATTTTTGCTTATCGAGGATGCGAACATACCGATAGCGAGATATGCGGCCCCCACCAGTAATAATCCGATATAACCACCGATTGTCGGTCCCCAATCCAGATTGCCATAACTATCCAGTATTATCGGATATCGAAGTGTCAACAACAGATAAATAGCGATTAACGAGAATGCTGCCAAATATTTACCCATTATTATTTCGAAATCGTGGATAGGCATAGTGACCAGTAATTGTAATGTTCCGTTGGATTTTTCCTCCGCTATCAAACCCATAGAAATTGCGGGAATAAATATCACGAAAATAATGTGAAGCACCTGAAAAACAATCCGCATATCCGCCTGTCCATAGGCAAATAATCCACTCTGTCCATAGGAGAAAAAATATCCGGACACTATCAGAAATATTATCAGGATTATGTATGCTATTGGAGTATTGAAATATTTCTTCATCTCTCGCTTATATATGGTGAATATATTGGATATACTCATTTGGATTCACCTCCCGAAACATTATTTTCGTTTTGAGTTTGTGAAGAAAATTCCTCTTTTTCGTCTATATCGGTAGGTTCCATATCTGGAACAGCTTGTTCCTTTCGGCGACGCTGGATAGTCAAATCATGAAATATCCTCTCTAAATCGATTTCATCGGGTTTCGGATAATTGCTTCTCAACTCATCGAATGTGCCATCGGCGACTATCTTTCCATTATCGATTATCACCATCCTATCGCAATTAGCCTGCACCCACGGAAGAATATGAGTGGATACCATCACAGTCTTTTCCTTCCCGATTTGTTTTATCAAATCTGTGATTTCCATAATCTGATTAGGGTCCAGTCCGAGTGTAGGTTCATCCAGTATAAGTATTTCCGGATTATGAATAAGTGTTTGAGCCAATCCCACTCGCTGACGATAACCTTGTGAAAGCGCACCGATATCCTTGGTCAATTCATCAGCTAATCCACAAGTCTCGATTACATAATCTATTCGCTCTTTCTGCTTATCTCTTGGGATATTTCTTATGTCAGCCACAAATTTCAAATAATCCAGCACATACATATCAGTATAAAGTGGATTGGTTTCCGGCAAATATCCGATTTTCTTTCGGATTTCCATAGGATGCTCGAAAATATTAAGTTCATCCACTTCCACTATGCCAGATGTAGGTGGCATATAACAAGTAATGATTTTCATTGTGGTAGTTTTTCCTGCACCATTCGGGCCCAAAAAACCCAGTATCTCGCCATTATTCACATCGAACGAGATAGAATCTAATGCTTTCTTATGGTCGTATAATTTGGTCAAATCCCTTATCCTAATCATAAGCATCTCCTTTTATTTTGCAAACACTCACATTCGATAGCATATTTAATATCTATATTGGAAAAAAATCATTCTCGCAAACATTTTTTATATATCGATTATTTGCCATTTTGACAAATGATTGTCATATTTGCAAGCAATATTTATCCATTTAATTCTCTCACTTTCTAATTGGTGCGAAGTTTATATTCGTCCAATCGAGATGTAATAGTCGAAACGATTTTATTATTCAGCAATATTTGTGCCAGAACTGTCTGTTTTACGCAAATTGTATCCAGATTTAGATAATTTTATAAGTGAGTCGAGGATAATTTGAGGTAGTGCTGCTATTCAATCTTTCTGCACCTGGCAAATCTCTGCTGACGAAACATTGGAGCGGCTCCGTTGAAGTTGGAAAATCGGGCGTTATTGTTGGAGGGCAAAGATTTAGATATTTTGAGGGAAATGTGAAAGAAATGGTAGAAATTAGTTAAGAACAAATTTCCGATAATATTCTGTGGGTAAAAGAAGTTGCCAAAGTCAATTTGGGTGAAGAGTAGCAAAGATTTTTATCCGCTGTTAGCAGACCCGAACGAGGTGAGGGCAAGGCAACGAAGTTGTCGCAGAGTTCGGGGGCAAAATACATCTTCACAGTTATACAACCTTCTCCAGTCATCATATTGCTTTAACCAGCACAATTATTGCGAGAATCACAATGAATAATGAAAGTCCAATTTCTAACCATAGTGGCTTAGTCTTCAAAGACATTAAACTACCTATTCTGGCTCCAATTATTGAGCCTACGACTACCATTACAGCGGGGAGAAACATTATATTGCCGCGAGACCAAAACACAATCGCTCCTGCAATTGCTGTA
>QNEG01000074.1 GCA_003645115.1 bacterium
ATATGGTGCACTGAGACAGGCGGCACAGATGCACGGGAAAAACAAATCGGCGATATTTTATTGCGCAGGAACTTCATTTCATTACCCTGCCTAATAAGATAATGAGCGACTGGATTTTGTCAAGGAATATTTCCGATTAATTATCAATTATCACTTTCTTTGTTTCCTTCTAAATTAAAAACTTTTATATATTTCCCTCAATCACGCAAGTTAATTATCTGTTATTAAATGCCCGAATTCCTTTGGCGAGAATTCTTATTGCATCTCGCATCTTTTCTGATTCCAGGACATATGCAATTCTGACCTCGGAATTTCCCAGACCAGATGTAGCATAAAAACCGGGACCGGGAGCTATCATAACCGTTTTACCATCCATAGAAAAATCTGTCAATAGGAATTTTGCGAATTCCTCGACATCATCGATGGGCAATTTTGCCATAATATAGAATGCTCCCGAGGGTTTCTTGCAGACCACATCGGGAATTTTCATCAATTCCTCGTAGGTGACATCGCGACGATTCTTATATTCCGATACCATCTTGGAAAAATAATCCTCCGATAATTGCATCAACACAGCCTGTGCGCCGTATTGTTCCACAGTTGGTGGGCAAAGTCTCGCCTGCCCCATCTTTATCACAGAATTCATTATATCTGTATTCTTTGTGACTACCGCTCCAATTCGGGCACCACAGCAGGAAAATCGCTTAGATATGGAATCGACTATTATTCCTCGCTGGTGAAGTTTGGGAATATGCAATATGCTGGTATGAACTCCCTCGTAAATAAACTCCCGATATACTTCGTCGGCAATCACAAAGATATCGTGTTTCTCTGCGATATCTGCTATTATCTCGATTTCCTGACCAGTAAGGACTGTCCCGGTGGGATTATTTGGCGAACATATTAAGATTGCCTTTGTGCGTTCATCGACTTTCGATTCGATAACCTCTGCTGGCGGAAGATGATAGCCCTGTTCCGGTTGGGTAGCGATAGGATTTAATTTAATATCCGTCATAACTGCATATCCATTGTAATTTGTGTAAAATGGCTCCAATACAATAATGTTATCGCCGGGGTCGGCAACTGCCAGCATAGCGAACATAATAGCCTCACTGCCGCCTGTGGTAACCAAAATTTCATTCTCATCCACATCGATATTATTGGCACGATAGTATTTTGCCAGCCATTGCCGATATTCAGGGATACCCTGAGAATTTCCATAAGCCAATACCCTTGCCGGATAGCTATGCACTGCATTCCAGAAACTTGCCGGTGTCTCGATATCCGGCTGTCCGATATTCAAATGATATACACTGACACCCCGTTTTTTCGCATCGATAGCATAGGGAACTAATTTCCTTATCGGCGAGGGCGGTATTTTTCTCCCACGAGTCGATATGTTCATTTTTATCCCTCCATTATTGGTTTTTTAGAATATATTATCTCCTCGATTATTCTAAATAATGCAAATTGCAGAAAAAGCAAGATATATCATCCCCGATATATCAGATATAGAAAAATTATGTTCGTGGACAATTCGATTTGTGTGATAAGTGAATTATTTTCTTTATCTATTGGAGCGATGGCTTTATGAATTCGAGTCAATCGCCTTCAATAATCATATTTTCGATAGCTTCCCGAATTTTGTCGAATTGTGGTTGCTGTTCGGTAGAAAAAGTAATATGATTAAATTTGTGTTCCAGCAATCCCGCACCCGAAAAGAAAAATTCTATCGAACCCGGAATCACACCGGTAGCGTGAACGAATAGGATAGCAGATATATCTCGCAGGAAAATATCGAACTGGTGATTTTTATGTATCCCCTTTACTCTCACCTTATTCACGAAAAGCTCCAAAACATCCTGCTGCCCAGTGGCAGACATTAACATTGTCTCACTCATTTATACTCCCCCGTTAAATTAGTGCATTTTGCTCGACTTATCATAAATATTTATTCATCATTGGAAATATATTTAACTCAATTTTTGCACTTCGGTCTGTTTCAATATATTTTTAAAATCCTCTCTATTCACTGTGGCAGTTCCTTTGGTGAGAGTAGAAGCAGTTCCTGCGGATGCTCCCTGCCGAATTACCTCCTCAATGGGCAAATTATTCTGTAATGCGATTACCATCGCTGCCACTGCAGAATCACCTGCGCCCACCGTATTTATTGCTTTCACTTGAGGTGGTTTAGCCAGCCAGACACCATCAGCATTCACTCCGAGCAATCCATTCGCTCCCAATGAGACAGTGACAATTTGAACATATTTCAGCAGAGAACGAGCAGCAGAAATCACTTCATCTATAGTTTCCAACTCTTTTTCTACCAGATTAGATAGTTCTTTTTTATTTGGTTTTATCATAAATGGAGTTGCTAAAAGTCCCTTTTTTAATGGTTCTCCGTAAGTATCCAGAATTACTTTGGCTCCCATCGATTCAAAAATGAGGACTAATTGTTCATAAATAACCGCATCGACACCACTGGGAACACTGCCAGAAATCACCGTCCAATCTGGTTTTGGGCGAAGGTTCTTACAAAGATTAATTAGGTCCGAAATCTCTGCGGGAGAAACATCCGGACCCGAACAATTAAATCGGAATTCCTCACCATTATCTAATACATGGACAATTATATTAGTGCGTGTCTCTGCTCTTATCCGGGTAAAATTCGAGACCACGCCTTCGTTTAATAATCTACCCTCCATTTCTTTTCCTGCATATCCACCCAGAAATCCGAGTGCGATACTTTCTCCACCCAATTGCTCTATAACTCGAGATACATCGATACCCTTGCCGCCAGCATATCTTTCTTCGCGAATTACCTTGATACTTTCCAGTGGCTTAATCTCATTCACATAGAATGTCCTATCCAACGCAGGATTCAGTGTGATAGTATATATCATTCAGTATTTCCCCTTTTCTGGACATTAAATTAATATCTTGAATTTTAAATGCAATTATTTTTTAACATTTCTCCACAAATTTTGTGTAATCGTGTTTGCGACCACTGGGAAATATGAATAGATTATTTCATTGCGGTTCGATTGAGCTAACTAGGAAAATTTTCAGAACCGCAATTGAGGTCCAGTCTCGATCAGTCAGGACTAAATTTCCAAGATTTTTATTGCCATTAATCGTGGCACTCCCGAAATTCCAAAAATAACGGTTCAAATTTTTCTATTTCAAATATACAATTCTTTTCGTTATTGTCAAGCCGTCTTTCGTGGTTGCCTTCATCAGATATATGCCCGATGGGATTGATTCGTCGGGACACCATACAAACCCCCTACTCGCTCGCTTCGCTCGCTCGTTTGTCCCCCTTATCAAAGGGGACAGAGGCGCGTCAGCGTCGAAGGAGGTTGCAATAACATTCCCCCGCAAATCATAGAGCTCTATTTTCGCTCCCGCAGGCGCGGTGATGGCACACGACGAATTGAATGGATTTGGGAAAGCATCTATAGAATATTCCGTTGGTAAATTGGATTCCTTAACACTCGATGTGGTATTATAAAAACCATAATATGTAATCCAATCGATGGTATCTTCTGCAGAGACCGACTGCGGGTCCCATTGCAGAAGAAATGCGACATCGCCGGTAGCATATCCAGGGAATGTTTCTATCCACCATTCGGAGTCGGAACAACCGGTGCAAACCCAGATATGGCGCCATAGTCCAGCTTGGTCTCCGATAATGAAATAATCCGGTGTGGTGGCATCGAGTTGTTTTAATATTCCCCTGGCGAATACAGTCGAAGTGGAAAATGAATCGTTATCTGCTCCCCACCAATATGTCGGTATGGAAGGAAAACAATATGTTTGCGAAAGTGAACTAACCGTTTCATCGGTGTGAATTTCCGGTCTATCTCGCAATGGACCAGTTCCTATTACAGCATCCACTAACAGTTTTATTCCTACTGCGTGAGATTCATAATGATTATTTACCACTATGTAATGAATTTTCGCCATCCCAAAAGTATCCGATTCTATGCCTATTTTCACTGGAGTGATTAGCTGGAATAAATCCACAGAATCATCCATAACCGGTATTCGCCAATGAGACCGAATTTGAACTTGACCCTCCACAGTAGAGGTATCGCTTCCCTGAAAATAGTCATCAATTTGCCTGAGTGTCACTGGTGTGCCACATACCACCAACTGCGAGCCGGTATAATTTGCGAATGAATAATATGTTCCATCGATACTGAGGACAAAATGCTGTCCATCAATACTATCTGGCCAATGGAAATTTCGAGTAAGTGGAACATAATCGGGACTGATTCCACCCACTCCAAATGAACCCCTGTAATCTGACAGTCCCACCGATGAGTCCATAACCTCGATTCTCACCGGATACTCGACATCATCTCGTTGTGTCCACCAGCAGGCTTTACCAGGCGAGCGATAATTCTCACCAGTGCCGGCAGAACTGGCATATCCGCCATCGCCAGATATATATCCAAATAACGATGCAAAAATCAAAACGACCCATACTTTTCTCAAATACATTTTTCCCTCCTCGACTATGTATATTTCAATATAATTGCTTTTTCTAAAAATTACTTTATTTAATCTATCTGCTTTATATATATAGTATAATGATTTCTGTTCATAATGTCAATAGCTCGAGAATAGTTTTTATTCATTAGAAGGGAGCAAAAATGCGAGTTAAATTTTGTGGCGGAGCACGAGGAGTAACTGGTTCCAAACACTTAATCACCACTGAAAACGGGACAAAAATTCTACTGGATTGCGGATTATTTCAAGGCAGACGCGAGGAATCCCGCAGGAAAAGTAGAGAATTCCCGTTCCAACCATCCAGTATCGATGCGGTGATATTGGGACACGCTCACATAGACCACACAGGTAATCTTCCCAATCTGGTGAAACAGGGATATTCAAAATTAGTATATGCTACTGCGCCTACCGATGCGCTGGTTCATTATATGCTGCCCGATTCTGCTTATATTCAGGAGCGCGATGCCGAATATCTCAACAAAAGGCGGAAGAGAAATGATTTGCCATTACTGGAACCATTATATAGCATTGCCGATGCATTGGATGCAATCAGATTAATTCGACCGCATAATCTGGACAAATGGATACAAGTAGCCGATGATGTGGATATAAAATTTGTGGAAGCAGGACATATTCTCGGCGCAGCACTCACTCTGGTTCGAGTAAAAGAGGGTGGAAAAAAACTTAAACTCGCTTATCTGGTGGATTTGGGCAGAGCAAATCTGCCATTGTTGAGAGACCCTCATCAAATACAGGGAGTAGATTATGCAATTATAGAAAGCACTTACGGAAATCGCCAACACGAGGATATTTACAAGGCGAAGTATCAACTGGCGAAAGTAATCAAGCGGACTTATGAGCGTGGCGGGAAAATTATTATCCCATCCTTCGCAGTGGAAAGAACTCAAGAACTATTGTATTTCATCCACGAATTGATAAGAGAGAAACAAATTCCTAATATACGAGTATTCATCGATTCTCCGCTGGCGGTGAATATCACCAGTGTTTTCGAGGAATATCCGACTTGGTTCGACGAGGATACGCAGGAATATTTCAGGCGAGGAGACAATCCATTTTCCGCAGTGGAAATAGAATATGTCCGCAGTGTAGAGCGTTCCAAGGAATTGAATATGATAAACGAACCGATGATAATAATATCTGCATCTGGAATGGCGGAAGCTGGAAGAATTCTTCACCATCTGAAAAATAATATCCAAGACCCTAAAAATACCGTGATGATAGTGGGATTTATGGCAGAAAATACTCTAGGCAGGAAACTTGCAGAAAAGTGGGATGAAGTCCCTATATTCGGAGAAAAATATAGCCTAAAGGCAGAAGTAGTGGTATCACATTCCTTTTCTGCCCACGCCGACAAGAATGAATTGCTACAATATGCCAAAAATATGGGCAAAATTAAAAAGATATTCGTGGTGCACGGCGAAGAAAAACAATCATTGGAATTCGGAATAAGTCTTCAGGCATTGGATAATATCGGCAAAGTGTATGTCCCTCACGAAGGCGACGAAGCAGAATTAGATTGATGATTTTTTATATTAGCCCCATTGAAATTTTCAATTATCTCGTCGAATATAGTATTTATCTGCTTCAATGTATTCACCGATGCAATATTCCGACGATACACCGAGGCATCGGGAATATTGTGGAATAGTTTAATCAAAAGTTTCCTGCACCAGATTATGGCTCGGTTTTCACCGCGAAATTCCACCTCGTCTGAAATGAACTTGCGCATAGTTTCTAATCGGTCAGTGAATTCATAATGTGGTATCTGATTACCCTCGAAAAACGCTTTCACTTGTGAGAATAATTCGAAATTTGCGATAGCACCTCTTGCCAGCATAACTCCAGCGGGATTTGTTAGTGTGACTTTTTCTTTCACATCCTGTATAGAAAACAAATCTCCGCTACCTATTATAGGAATATCCAAATTATCCACTGCCTGTTTGACCAAATACCAATCTGCGTTGCCTGCAAACAATTGTCTGGCAGACCGAGGATGCACCGTTATGAACGAGACTCCAAGCTTCTGAAATTTTTCCATCAATCTCAATACATTTTCCCATTGTGAGCAGGAGTAGAATCCGCAGCGGATTTTAACCGATACCGGCAATCCTGCAGAGAGCGCTGCAGAAACCACCTCGGTTGCTAATATCGGAGTGTTCAATAAGGCAGAACCTGCTCCTTTCTGAATTACTTTTCTCACCGAACACCCAATATTCACATCGATTACAGAATAACCAATATCTGCTATTAACTGGACTGATTTTTGCATATAGTCGGGGCTGGAGGTGAAAAATTGAATTCCCACAGGATATTCATCATCTGATATTTCTATCAATTTCAATGTTCTTTTTGTGGAGTGTATAAGTCCCTCCGCGGAGACCATCTCTGTGAATACTAAATCTGCACCGAATCGACGAGAATATTTTCGATAAATTTTATCGCTATATCCCGCCAGCGG
>QNEG01000075.1 GCA_003645115.1 bacterium
ATTTTCAAATCTCCTCGCTCGCATCTTTTTAAATACTCGATACATAACCGCTAATGATACCAGTAAAATCGCATAAGCATGAACAATTACCACTTCAGGAGTATCGGGTAAAATATAATACGAAAAAATCATCGATACTGTCAATATAATAATAATTATCATCCACACAAACATAATTTTCTCCTTGTTATATTATACGGTTTCAGGAACCAACGGAACGAACCTGACTCCGATAGATGGCTGTTTTTCGATACCTTCAGCGGTTTTGGTAAACCGCCACAATCTTTGTCCGAAATTCCCTATCGGAATAATTAAATGTGCTCCCTCCTTAAGCTGATTTAATAATGGTTGAGGAACCTCATTAGCAGCAGCGGTAACTATTATTCCATCATAAGGCGCAAATTCTTCCAGACCACTATAACCATCTCCGATTAATATCTCGATATTGTGGTATCCGAGTTCCTCGATTTTTTTGTTTGCACTTTCTGCAATCTCTCGAATTCTTTCCACAGAATATACTTTTTTTACGATTTGCGATAGGACAGCCGACTGATAACCGGAGCCGGTTCCGATTTCCAATATTACATCATCTGAATGAGGTTCCAATAATTCTGTCATCAATCCGACGATATAAGGTTGACTGATTGTCTGCCCATAACCTATCGGCAATGGCGTGTCATCATAAGCGGAATCAATCAAATTTTCTGGCACGAATTTATGTCGAGGAACTTTCAGCATCGCATCGATTACTCGCTGGTCAGAAATTCCTCGCGCCATAATTTGATATTCCACCATAGCCCGACGCAGTTTATCGTATTCATTTTTATTGTTATTTTCGAGCACTTTTATTCTGGTTTGAGGTTTCCTTGCTGCTACTTTCCACTTTTACATAAGTCAAATGCAATTCTGTCATAAGATTGTTCAACACCTCGTCCTCGATTTCGGAGAGGTTTCCTCTGGTCTTTTCTGCCAGTAAATCCAGCATATCGATAGTTTCTCTTGCCAATTCCAATTTTATCTCTTTTTCACCCGTGATTGGATTTTCCACCAATCCCAGTTGTTGTAATGCTCCCGCTCGCAACATAAGAAGCAATTTTATAAATAACTCGCGTCTATACTGTTTTTCCTCACTATTTCCATCCATATTGTCATTCATAATACTTCCTTCATTTTATTGAGTAAAAATCATCAATCTATCACCCGGTTTTAATTTAGTGGGGTCGGCAATTTTATTTTTTTCGATTATAGTATCGGTATCGGTTCCATATTCTCTGGCGATTTGCCATAGTGTCTCGCCCGCTTTTACCGTATGAATCACATTGTTTGTGTTGGCTTCAGCCAGTTCCTCACTATTACTATATATTAATATTTTCTCTCCGATACTTAACATATCTTTATCCAACTTGTTCCAGGATTTAATATCATTAACAGAAACCTTATACTTTTTTGCGATTAGCCACAGACTTTCCCCTGATTTTACAGTATGCACGACTTTAGTTCGAGTTTGGTTCGATTTGGCATAAGAACCCGAGGATATTCCTCCGATGGTCAATTTTTGTCCCACCGATAATTTATCGGAGTTAAGTTTGTTCTGCTTTTTAATATCCGCTACTGTGACGCCATATTTACGAGCGATTAGCCACAGACTTTCCCCAGATTTTACAGTATGCACGACTTTTTTATCCACTTCGGTATTTGGACTACCCGGAATTTTCAATTTCTCACCTGGACGAATTATGCTATTCTCATCCATTCCATTGGCTTTCAGCAGACTGGCGGTAGAAATATTTAGATTTTGTGCGATTTCCGATGGAGTATCGCCGGGTTTCACTATATAGGTGGAATAGGAGTATGATGTATTGCTGGTGGACGACTTTGTGGAATGAGCTAAATTGCTGGCGGTAATTTTATCCACCGGGATAATGAGATAACTTCCTGGTCGAAGAGCTTTGGGATTGTTCACCGAATTAGCATCGATGAGAGCCTGAACAGAAGTGCCATACCTGCGTGCGATAGTCCACAAACTTTCTCCCTTTCTGACTTTGTGTCTTGCCCAGGCAACTTTTTCCGATTCTGGAACTTTCTTGTAAGCCTCCACGAATATTTTTCCTCGTCCCCGAGGAACTCGCAACGGATATTCTTTCATCTTTGGTGGAGTGCAACTGCGAACCAACTCGGGATTCAATAATTTGAGCGTATCGAAAGTAGTATTGGCACATTTTGCAGCGAGTTTCAAATCCACCACTTCATCGACATATACCACATCGAATTGGAGTGGTTTTTCGGATTCACTCACTTCGAACCCATATTTTTGCGGGTTCTTTGCAATCAGCAATGCGGCGATAAACAATGGGACATAATTTTCTGTTTGAGTGGGTAAATCGAGGTCCCAGTAATTATCTACCTCCTGTTTTTTCAATGCCCTGGAGACTCTGCCCTCGCCACAATTATATGCAGCCAATGCCAGATGCCAATCTCCGAACATATTATACAATTTTTTTAGATATTTTGCAGCGGCGTGAGTAGATTTCACCGGGTCTCTGCGCTCATCGAACCACCAGTTAACTTCCAAACCGAAATGCTTTGCGGTGCTTCTAATAAACTGCCATATGCCCACTGCGTGTGCCCAGGAATACGCATTGGGATTATATCCGCTTTCTATCAGTGGAAGATATGCCAGGTCTGATGGCAAACCATGTTCGGAAAATACTTCCTCTATCATTGGCAAATATCGATGAGAGCGTGCCAACCATCTGGTCAATGGCTTTTTGGCTTTGGTCTGGAAAAACACTATCTTCTCTTTTACTCTATCGTTTATTATAATCGGGTAATCGTGGGAAATGCCGGTGGTATCCATAGGTAGTTCATCCATTAGTTGTTTGAGCCTTTTCTGTGTGAGATCGCTGAATGGTGCCTCGGACAACGCCAATGAAAGAACTACTGGTGCACTCTCTACTGTCAATGTTTCCGATTGAGAAATTGTAAACCGATAATCGTAAGTAATTTCTCTCAACAATGCATCCAGTTCATCGGAGACATTATCGCAATACTCCAGGTCGAGTCGAGAAATAATTTTCAATGCAGCATCGAAAGAATCTCTCGCTTTCGACCATTCGCCACGCATATTATAAATAACTCCATCCCCATATAATCTTTGTGCTTCGACGAGCAGTTTTTTTGCCTGTTCGGAATCCTGAGGGACTTTTGCTTCAGCAGGGGACTTTGTTTGAGAGGCACAATTACAACAAATTAGGATAACCATCGCAAAAATACAAAATTTCGCAACCCTTTGTTTCATAGTCAACTACGCCCGTTATCTTAAGTTCTATGTTATATTTTATGACTTTAAATCTGAAATGCAAGCATTTTTTTGAATTTATGATTATTTTTTTTCATTCACTCATTATAAAATATTTTCATTTTTCCCAACAAGGAGAAAACATATTTATCGGCAATCCTATAAGCTATCGATTTGTTCGCTTGCTAATTTCGGCTGTTTATTTTCTTTGTTCTTGAAAATCAATGCGCCAATAAGTCCGCCAACTCCAGTGGCGATAGGGAATATCAACAGACTAAATATAAGGAAAAAGAAAAAACTTATAACGGGTGAAGTTATAAATTTTACCAACAAATCCATAAATTCTGGAGGGATTTCCTGCTGACCTTGCGAGAACAATTCCTGCAATTGAATTATGGTATCGCTGGATGTAAATGCCAATAACACAGCATTTAATATAGAATAGATAATTGCTGAATAAACACCGGTAATCAGGCCTGCTCCGATGCCGAGTCCCACAGTTATGTGGTGGTTTTCATACCATATTAAATATACTGCCCAGAAACCGCCGAGCAGGAACCATAGACAACAGCAATTGAATCCCGCCAAGAATGGAATCGATGAGAGTAAACCGGTTAATATTCCCGCCAGCGCAGTGGAAGATGCGAATTTTTTTGTGGGTTTTGCCATAAATTTTACTCCTATTCTATTGGCTTATTTTCCTGTGGTGGAACCTCTGGCGGTGTCTCTGGCATGGCAATAATTTCTGACTCCGGCTTTCTTTTCCAGATAGCTCCTATAATCAATCCCACTACGGTGCCTATGATTATATAAATTACAAAACCACTTAATATAGAGAAAACAGAAGGCGCCATAGAGCCGATATTTTGCCAGGTTTGAGCGGGGACTTCGAAATTCTGAAACATTCTCATAATCATTTGTTTGTATTGTGAACCAAAAACTCCCCATACTGCTACACTCAATATTCCACTGACAATACCGATAACTCCACCGGTAATAGCCCCCAATGCTGCGCCGGGACCGACATCCACGGACTTGAATTCTTGTTTATACATATATGCAGCCCATAATACAGGCAAAATCACCCATAGACAACAACAATTAGCGAAGTTGATAAACGGTATCGCCGAGAGCACACCACCAACAACTCCAGCAATCAAAGCCGGTTTCATATACTTTTCCATAATTACCTCCAGTTATTAGTCCTTTCTGAAAATAAGTGCCTGAAGCCACTTAGTTTCAACCTTTTTGTTTTTCTCCACCGCAGGAGAATATTTCCAATGATAAATAGATTCTATCGCCACTCCCTCGAAAATACCGAGCGGAATAGCCTGAACAATCTCTGCGCTACCGGGAACGACATTTCCAATGGTATCGATAGTAAATTCCACTAATACTATGCCCTCGATGCCGAGATTACGAGCCTTTTGTGGATAGCCCAGCGCAGCAGTTTTTACCGCCACCGGACGCTCATCCAATTCGCCGAATCTATATTCTTTCTCGTTGATAATATACATAGTGAAAATAGAATCCGCAAGTTTATCTAATCCCACACTACCAAGTATTTGCTTATATTCGCTTATAGTCAGCGTAGTATCCGATAAATCGATTTTCAATTCTCCGCGAATATTATTTTCGCTCTCTGAATCTTTTTGATTTTTGGGAATAGTGTCCAAAATCGGGTTCTGTGGTTCGGGCATCGGTAATTTGCCCAATTCGATTATCTCAAACTGCACTCGCCGACTCATCTGAAGGTCTTCCTCGGTGACACCCTGTTCCTCCTCGCCATAACCGACATAAGTTATCCGCGATGAATCTATCGATTTATCGATTAGCCAATCATACACCGCTTTTGCTCGCATACGAGACAGAAACAAATTGAATTCGGAAGAACCGATAGAATCTGCGAATCCCTGCACCTCGATTTTCATCTCCGGATATTTTTGCATCAAATCGTATATCCGCTCCAGTTCTGGCTTGGATTCGTCGCGAAGTTCGTATTTTGCAAAATCGAAGAAAATATTCACTAAAGATACTATAGAACCGACCTCGATTTTTCGGAGACGGAATATATGCCGAAGTTCTGTGTAGCCCTCCTGCAATTTTATCTCATAATTTTCCGATGCGAACGCATAGCCCGGAGCGGAAACAGAAATGCCGTAAGTTTCTCCTGCGCGTAAGACTGCGAAAAATTGTCCGCTGAGAGAGTCGGTTTCCAATTTCTGGATTACTTTTCCATCGGAAAGGCGCTCGATACTGACCGATGCGAACAATGGTTCCGACGACTCTGCATCGACTACTTTCCCCACCAGAGTAGCGACTACCTGAGGTCTTTGCCAGTCCTCCAGCGGATATGAATATATATCGAATCCGCCATAACCCGCCGGTCTGTCCGATGCGAAATATATATAATCTCCTGCGGCAGGAATGGAGAAGAAATAATCATTCCCAGATGTATTTACCGGCGGACCGATATTTTGAGGTTTTAGCCATTTGCCGGTAACTGTATCCAATCGTGTGAATAATACATCTAATCCGCCCAGTCCACCGTGTCCGGCGGAGGAAAAATATAATGTCCTGCCATCGATGTGAAGAAAAGGCGATGTCTGGTCCCGAGCATTGTTTATTGGGTATCCGAAGTTCTTCGGTTTTACCCATTCACCATTGACCTTATAAGTATAATATATATCCAGTCCGCCGAAACCACCGAATCTATCCGATGCAAAATATAATGTATCTCCAGTAGGAGATAGACAGGGATGACCATCCCACCAGGTGGAATTCACTTTTTTTCCCAGATTTCTGGGTTCGTTCCAGAATTCGCCCTGTTTTTTGGATATATATAAATCACATCCGCCATAAGAATCTGGACGCCCGCAAATTGTAATATATATTTCATCGCCATCGGGGGAGAGACAAATCGCACCCTCGTTATATTTGGTGTTAATCGGCTCATACAAATTTTGTGGCTTCGACCAATACCCATGTTGGATTGTGGAAAAATAGATATCCTCACCACCTTTACCACCTGCGCGAGAGGATGAAAAATAAATAGTTCGACCATCTGGCATAATAAATGGAGTAAAATCGCTATGATTAGAATTCAACTCCGAAATATTAGTCGGTGCAGTGATTTCTTGTTCCACTGCGGTTGTGTCCTCTGCTCGTTGTGAGGTAGTATCCCCAATAGTATCCGCCACCTGAATTTGTTGTGCAAAAATTGTCAGGAAAAAAATAAATAATGTAATAGTCAGCCATTTCATAATCCTAAATATTGCGACACAAAACTAATTTGTCAAGAAATCCTGTTATATCGATTTCGGATATTTTAGAAAAATCTTTTGATAATATAGATTGAACACATTATTTTTTGCAAATATTATGTGAAACAAATTTAGCAATCGAAGGAGGATTTCTATGAGAGCATATTTAACTGTCGGACTGGCAATAATTAGCCTGTGTGTGATATTTATCGGTTGCCAATCACCCGAGATGACATCGGCGAAAGTGTATATCCAACAGAAAGATTACAGTTCAGCATTGGTTCAATTAAAAAAGGAAATGGCGAATAATCCCACCAATGCGGAGGCGTATTTCTACGCTGGACAGATATACGGTGAACTGGACAGTCTCGACCAGATGGTGAAAATGTTCGATAAAGCGGAGCAATTGGATTCCAC
>QNEG01000076.1 GCA_003645115.1 bacterium
CATTGGTAGTTATGGGATTAAAGGGAAAAAACGGATTTTTGTAAATTTTGATAATGAGAGGAAAGTAAAAAATAGGAAGAAAAAGGAGAAAAATCGCGGGAAATATTTTTATGCGCGAAATAATAACTTTAAAAAAATCAATAATGAATTGCCTTCTAAATACACTAATAAAATAATTTGCGCGGATAGCGAAATGCTTTTGAAAGAACTTCCCGAAAATTGCATAGACCTTATTTTTACATCCCCGCCGTATAATTTTGGTTTAGAATATGATTCTCATAAGGACGAACAATTTTGGGAATCGTATTTCGATAAGCTTTTTAGAATTCTCTCCGAATGTATTAGAGTTCTTAAGTATGGTGGCAGAATTGCAGTAAATGTTCAGCCATTATTCTCAGACTATATACCTACTCATCATATAATCAGCAACTTATTCATTCGCAATAAGTTAATATGGAAAGGTGAAATTTTATGGGAAAAACACAATTATAATTGTAAATATACAGCATGGGGAAGTTGGAAAAGTCCAAGTAGCCCATATCTTAAATATACTTGGGAGTTTATCGAAATTTTTTGTAAGGGCAATTTAAAAAAACAAGGAAATGTAAATGATGCTGATATAACTGCAGATGAATTCAAGAAGTGGGTTTTTGCTAAATGGGATATCCCACCTGAAAGAAAAATGAAAGAATTTGGGCATCCTGCTATGTTTCCTGAAGAATTGACGGATAGAATCCTTAAATTGTTTAGTTTTAAGAATGATACTATATTGGACCCGTTCAACGGTGCGGGAACCACAACCCTGGTTGCCGCAAAACTCGACCGAAAGTATCTTGGCATAGATATTTCGCAAGAATATTGCGAGACTGCCCTGAAAAGATTAAACGATTGGAAAATAAATCGGCAAATGAGTCTTTTTAAATAATTGGAAAAATATGTCATATCGAGGTAAAGCAAAAGATATAAAAGAAATAATAAATGCTTACGAATTTCTTATCAAAGGAATTGAAGCAGATGCGCAGTATTCCAAAGACCGCGCATATGGTGGAATAATAAGAGCGGGAAAAGGAAAACTTGTAGAAAGCATCGCAAAATCGTTGGTGGAAATTGCATGGAAAGATATGAAAAAAGATATTGATAGACTTTCGTTTTCGAAGAAAGCAGTTAAAATTCCAATAAACAGAGATTATATAGATAAAATAAAAAGTCCCGAAATAAAGTCATACATTAAGGAAAACATTACCGATTATTATTATGACCTAAAGACAGATATTCATGTCCATATAGACGACAAATTTTCTCTCGCAATCGAATGCAAAGCATATACCGAAAATGCGATGCTCAAGAGAATTCTTGTTGATTTCACATTATTGAAGCAAGTTCATCCCGATTTGAAATTTGCATTGATACAATTGGAAAGCCAGCTTGGTGGTGATTATTGTGAACTCAAAGATATCACTTATGGTAGCACTTCGACTCATACATTGCTATCGTATTTCGATGTAGAATTGAATATAATTACTTTACTTACTGGTGAAAGGAAAGTGAAAAAACCGATACATAAACATCGATACTATAAATCATTGCGCGAAAGTAGTCTTATAAAAGCGTTGGATACGATAAAAGGATTATTAAAGTCCTGAAAAACTTGGTGCTCATATTAAATTATGAAAATGACCGAAGACATAAGATGTAAAATAAGCTTGCCCAGTTTCGAGGGTCCGCTGGATTTATTGCTATATCTGGTGAAAAAAGAGGAAATAGAAATTTATGATATCCCCATAGCATATATCACAAAACAATATATCGCATACCTGGATTTGATGAAAGAACTGAACCTGGAAATTGCCGGAGAATATTTGTATATCGCATCGTTTTTGCTGAATATAAAATCACAGATGCTATTGCCGGACAAAAAAATCGATGGTGAAAAGGTCGCCGACCCTCGCGAGGAACTCACCGCCGCACTCATCGAATATAATCAATTTAAAAATTCAGGCGAATTCCTTAGACTGGCATTAAAAAAGGAAAAACTCAATACTCCCAGAGGTAAAGTTGTATTGCCAACATCCTTTCCTGCATTGATTACTGTTCCATTGGACTTTCTCGATTTGATGAAGACTGCCTGGAATTTATTGAAAAGAGAAGACCGAACAATGAAACTTCCACCACGGGAAGAAATAGATATTCAGGAGCGAATGGATTTCATAAGGAGAAAAGTTGATAAAAAAAGTCGGTTGACTTTTATGGAGCTTTTCGAAAAAGAAAAAATCGGCGGATTTATGTTCGTGGGAACATTCTTTGCATTACTCGAATTGATGAAACAACGATTCATCTCGGTCAGACAGAAAAATCCGTTCGGGAATATATGGATATATCGTATTCGCACCAAAAAAGCGCTCGGTCGCACATAACCAGTGGATGGATATATGAAACAAGTCAGAATTTGATTGTAAAATTAAGGAGCGAAAAATAGATGTCAACTGTTATATTCTCGGTGGGCTTGATTATTTTTCTTGCCCATTTTTTTACAGGATTATTCGAACGGACTCGTATCCCAGATGTGTTTATGCTAATGGTTTTAGGTATCCTGATAGGACCGGTATTGGGTATAATCCAACCACAAGATTTTGGACAAATCGGGAAAGTAGCCACCACAGTCGCCTTAATTGTGATATTGTTCGAGGGCGGAATAAATCTGGATATAAAAAAGATTAAGGAATCATTGGATGAAACCGCTTATGTAGCTATTTCTACATTCATAATCTCGATGTTTCTGGTGAGTTTAGCAGTGTGGGGATTTTTCAAATTAGAACCCATTGTGGCTGTTATGTTGGGAGCTATACTCGGTGGAACCACATCTGCTGTGGTGATTCCGATTATACAAAAATTGAAACTCTCCGATTTAGCTTATATGATACTTTTTTTAGAATCTGCAATTACCGATGTTATTTGCATTGTGGTTACTATGAGTATCCTGTCCACATATGAAACCGGACATTTAACTACTGGAACTATACTGGGACAAATTATATCATCGCTAATATTGGCATTTATTATAGGGTTTGGTGGTGGAGTAATCTGGGTGGCTATGATAAAAAGAATAAAAGGATTCCCTGAATCTCCAGTTAGTTGTTTAGCTTATATATTTGTCCTATATGGTATCGCAGAATTCCTCAATTTTAGCGGAGCAATCACTGCATTGGCATTCGGGGTAACTCTGGCTAATATGAAAGATTTCCCCGTGAAAAAAATTAGATTACAAACTTATTTTGCCAAATTTACCAGAGAGGAAATTACCGATTATGAACGCAATTTTTTCGGCGATATGGTATTTTTGCTCAAAATATTCTTCTTTATCTATCTGGGAGTATCGATTAAATTTGGAAATCCCGATGTGATTTTAATCGGTTTTATTATCACGGTGCTACTTTTTCTTGGACGATACATCATAATTCGTTTTATTATGCCCAAACGAGTAAATAGAAATGATTCTCGGGTAATGTCGGTGTTGATTCCGAAGGGTCTGGCAGCCGCCGTCCTGGCTTCTATACCATTCCAAAAAGGTATCCCAGGTGGCGAAATTGTTCAAGATATCGCATATATGGTAATATTATTCAGTATCGCATTTGCCGCCGGTTTGGTCACATCGATGGAAAAAAACTGGCTATGGACAGAAAAAATATGTGATAGTATTTTCTCGGTTTTTCCGAAAACAATTAGCACAGATAAATCATTGGGACAACCGAAAGTTCACCATAATAAAACAAAAGGAGCGAGGTAAATCATCTTGGTTATAGAATTTTATCGGGAAAAATTCATTATAATAGTTGACATTTGGATATAAAGAACGCAACTTAATTTGTTTGATTTAAAATAAGGAAATTTTCATATAAAAGGAGGGCATTTATGTCTGAGCAGTTCGAGCCGAAAATAGTGGGTTTCTTCTGCAACTGGTGCACATCGACCGCTGCGGATATGGCAGGAACATCGAGAATGCAATATCCTGCCAATGTCAGACCGATAAGAGTTATGTGTTCAGGGTCGGTGGACCCCAGTTATATTATTCGAGCTATCCTGTCCGGCGCCGATGCAGTGATGATTGGCGGTTGTCATCCCGGCGATTGCCACTATATATCGGGTAATTATAAAGCTCGAAGAAGAGTAGCTATACTGAAATCCATTTTCGATACACTGGGTTTAGAACCGGATAGGATATTTCTGGACTGGATTTCTGCCAGCGAAAGTAAAAAATTCGTCAAAACTATCGCTGAATATACTGAAAAAGTCCGAAATATGGGTCCCAATAAAATTGCTCAAAGATGGGATATATAATCTAAAATGCAGTATCGGAAGGAGGCGATTATGTCCTTGTCAGACAAAATAAATAAATTGTGTGAACAGGCATTGGAAAAAGAAATGGTAGGTGGGATTGTCACCTTGAAAAAGACCGCTGATGACTCTGCTATGCATTGTCTGATAACAGAACAGTCGGAGTTGGAGGGAACAGACCCGCTTATTCCATTTTTCCCCGGTAATGTGGCAAATTTTGTGAAGAAATTGACTCGAATTACTCCCACCACAGACAAAATATTGGTGATACTTCGCCCCTGCGAAATGCGCGCTGTAGTGGAGATGGTGAAATTAGCCCAGATTCAAAACCAAAATATCATCTGGCTTACTTTCGATTGCCCGGGAACTATTCCACGCAGTGATGTCCGAGGCGAAAAAATCCCCGATAGCCATGAATTCTTTTCTGATGCTATGAATTCTGATGACAAAATTCGAACTATTTGTGCCACCTGTGATTATGTTCGAGCGGACACTGGTGATATCGGTTTCCTGTCGTTCGAGCAAGATGCACCTTTTATCGCATACACTGAACAAGGGAAAAAATTCCTGAACGAACTCGGAATCGAATTTATCGAGAAAGCTGTCACCGATGGTCTGGATAAAATTATCGCCAGAAGAATTGAAAATGAGAATAAATTGTATGACAAGTTGAATAAACAGGTTAAGGGGATAGATAATCTCGTTGCCGCATTCGCCGGTTGCGTGAATTGTCATAATTGTATGACAAACTGTCCAATTTGTATCTGTCGAGAATGCTTTTTCGAATCGGAAGCAATGGATTTTGCTGGAGATATGTTCATCGAACTCGCTCGCAGAAAAAAAGGACTTCGCGCACCGACCGATCTGGGAGTATTCCATATCGGCAGAATGTCTCATATGACTACCAGTTGTGTTTCCTGCGGTGCTTGCGAGGAAGCTTGCCCAGAGAAAATTATCGTCGGACAAATTTTTAAATGGGTAGCTGCAAATGTCCAGAAAGTGTTCGATTATTCCGCAGGGAAAAAGTGGGAGGATGAACTACCATTGAAAACATTCTGCGAGGAAGAACTGGAACAGGTAACAGGAATAGAATAATAATTCTCGATGTGATTGTTTAATGATTTTATCAGAAAAGAGTAATTATGAGAAAAATAATTGTATTGACAATTGTAGCAGTGATATCGGGAAGTGTTTTCTGTCAGGAATTAACGGAATATTTTTCTGCTCCGGATGAATCCATATACGAACTTCGAGAAGGACGCTCACTTTCGGAAATGGTGCGAGAACTGGAAAGCAATTTAAATAATCCCGAATTCCTGTATAATTATTCCTGGACCGCGATGGAAGAGGGCGATATGAACACCGCAAAGAACTATATCCAGAAAGCGATAGAACTTCGACCACAGAATCCATTCCTTCATTTTAAAGCCGGACAGATTTATCTCGCCGATGGCGACAAATCGGCTGCCAGAGAACATTTTGAAAAGGCGCTGGAGAATCATTACGAATATCTTGAGGTATGGTTGGAAATAGTGAAAATCGCTCCAGAATATTATTATAATCTGGCTCAATTGTATGGCGAGAAAGCTCACCAGTTTATGAAAATCGAACTCGCCGAGAAAGCGATAGAACACTACAGAAATTATATAGAAAATAATCCCGATGGTGAATTCATAGAATCTGCTCGCGCCGGAATTAGAGATATGGAACTGGTGAAAGGAGAAATAGAAAGTCGCCAGCGAATTCAAAGTGCCAAGGAAACACAGCAGCAGAAACTCGCCGAACAGAAATTAGCTCAAAAACGCGAGATGAAACAGTTCCGCTCCACGCGCAGAAGAGTAGTCGGGATTGCCCTGAATACTTTCAGCCCGGTGGAAAATTATGTGTTCACTTTGCGTGAGGGAAAACAGTCCATTCGAGATACCATAAAACTCAAGGATATTATGACCAGTGTTTCCGAATATTCTTTCAATGGAGGATATTTTGTGGGTCCATTTATTTTCCGAGCTGCGCTATTGATTGGACAAAATGGTGTTAAATATCAATATGTCCAGGATTCTATCCCCACTGCATATGCTGATACCATAATCGATGGAAGTGACACTACATTTGGAGATACTATAATAATAAAAAAAGCGATTCATAACATAATCGGTGGAGTTAATACTGTTCGTTTCAATGTGGAAGGAATTTACAATTTCTACTATGCTAATCCGCTTATGTTATATGCCAGTTCTGGCGTAGATGTGGGATATATTTATTTGTCCGAAAAGGAATCATATTTCGAATCGATACCAATTTCCGGTGCTGGAATCGGTGGTGGAGTTATGCTGAGATTGGGGAATTTCTTGTTCGATTTGAATTATAGATACAATTTATTTGGGTCCAGCAAGGGCGGTATTTTATCGCTGGGCGGGATGTTCAAATTCTAATTATGACCATAATGATAAATTATGTTTGTTTTTTTTAATAGTTTGCTTATATTTTAAATCGCTTAAATCATTGGATATTAATTTCTGGAGGGAATTATGA
>QNEG01000077.1 GCA_003645115.1 bacterium
CCGAGAATATTGAAAATTTCCTGCTGGATAGGACATCTATATCGATGGATATAAAAACTCCTTCCAGTGGCGAATCGGGAAAATATTGTCAGGAAAATTTATCATTATTGCGCCCGGTGGATGTGGTGAAATTTACTATCGCTCATAGAGAGGATTTCCTATGGGCAAAACGGTTCGTGAATAAAAATAAGTTCATCTCATCAATTTTCTTTCAACCAGTTTGGGGAAGGCTATCGGCGAAAAGATTGGCACAATGGATAATCGAGGAAATCCCACAAGTTCGATTGAGTGTCCAATTACACAAAATACTGAAATTACCATAGTAATCCTATATTCGGGGTGGGAGCATATCACAGTTCAAACAATTTTGTTAAAAAATAAACACAGTCATTTACCACAGATGAACACAGATAAACGCAGATGTAGAAAATATATAATTATCTGTGTCTATCTGTGTATTTCTGCGGTTTCTTTAGTTGTTAAATAATCTGTATCGGAAACCTCATTTTTCTCTTATTTCTCCAACCAATTCATCGAACTTATTCAAAACTTGCTGGATATCGATTCCTTCCATAGTATCATAATCTGCGGATTGGCAGAAACGATATGGGACACTCTTTGGAAGCCATCGATTGCAATTCCAATCATTTGCGGTATATAATGCCAGCACTGGCACTTTCATCGCCGAGGCGAAATGGACCATCGCTGTATCTGGTGTTATCAGTATATGTAGTTTGGGCAAAAGCGAGATAACCTCGAGCACCGTAGCAGTCTCCGGTCCAATAATTGCGCCCTTTACGATATGAGATATCTGCCTTGCCACACCGTTATCACCGGGAGAATACAATATTATAGGTTTGAAACCGCGCTGGATAATTCCTCGACAAATTTCGATATATTCATTCGTGGTAAGCATTCTTTCGGGCTTGCCAGCAGATATATTCAAACCCACTCGCCGAGACTTCATATCGGGAATTACTCCAGAACTGAAATATTTTATTGCGAATGCAGTCTCAGCCTCGGAAATTACCACCTCACCTGGAACGGAATCGATGTCCAATGGTGCTACTGTTCCCAGAAGTTTTTGCATTTCCTCGCTGATATGCCAATCACCACCGATATCCACATATATATTATAGGGCAATTTGATATTTCTTTGTGCTCGAATTCGCCATCTCGCACGACTCACCAGAACATATATGGTAGATGTCGCCGACTCTTTCAATTGCAAATCCACCACCACATCGGGATGAAATCGGAATACCTGCCACAATGATTTTATAAATTTCAATGGATTTTTATCATATATTATTTTTCCGAAACTCTGTTCATATTTTATCAATATGGCATTTTGTTTCGATGCGAGTATAGTTATCGACGATTTAGGCAGTGCGCGTTTCAATGCTCTGAAATATGGCAATGTCACCGCCATATCGCCAAGCTTATCCTGACGCATCAACAATATCTTATCTCGTTTCGCATCATCGGGAAGATAATCGAAAGTAGTATTCGGTTGAAGTAAAGCAAAAAATTTCATCAGTAACTTCCGCCCGAAAATCTCGATTCGTTTTAGGACAGTCTTTTGGGGTTTCCGCCGTGACATTGCTAATCCATTTTCGCTGACTATGGGTTATTTATATTCTTTCGGTTTTTCCTCACCACGAAGCACCCTAAGAGTTCCCAGAGTTAATCCCTCCATTTCATCCTCACCGGGGAAAATATGCACCGGCGCTATCCATCGGATTTTCGGCATTATCATATCTATAAACCAATCATTGAGAGCAATTCCCCCTGTGATAAGAATGGCATCGATTTCGCCATCCAGCACCGCAGAATATGCACCGATATATTTTCCAATTTGATATGCCATCGCATTAGCAATCAATTCCGCTTGCTGGTCGCCAGAATCGATTTTCTTCTTTACCGCCATCATATCGTCGGTGCCAAGATATGCCAGCATCCCGCCTTTTTTCACCAACTGAACCTTCATCTGGGCTAAATCGTATTCTCCCGAATAACAAAGTTTTGCCAGTCCAGTAATAGGCAATGTCCCACATCGCTGTGGAGAAAATGGACCCTCGTCATTGGCATTATTCACATCTATCATCCTGCCCTTTCGGTGCGAGGAGATAGTAATCCCACCGCCCAGATGAGCAATCACCAGATTCATTTCTTGGTATGGTTTCCCCACTTTTTTGGCGAATTTTTTTGCCACCATTTTTATATTCAGTGCGTGAGCAAGACTTCTGCGAGGTATCTGCGGATGTCCGGAAATTCTCGCCACATCGTCGAATTCATCCACACTGACTGGATCGACTATGAATGCGGGGATATTCAATGGTTCGGCGATATCTGCCGCCAGCAAGCAACCGATATTACTGATATGGTCGGTCACCACATTGCCCTCGAATACATCCTTTTTCATCGCCTCATTCACCAGGTAAGTTCCCGATGTCAATGGTTTGAAAGTTCCACCTCGACCGACCACTGCGGTAAGCGATTTTAATTCTACTCCTTTCTCTTTCAACACATTACGGATTACATCACCGCGAAAATGATATTGCTCCCGGTAATCAGAAAATTTCTCCAAATCCTCCGGATTATGCTTTATCGACTCCACGAATACCGGGTTTTCATCCTCATACAACGCAATTTTAGTGGATGTTGAACCGGGATTGATTGCCAATATCCTGTGCATATTATGACCTCCTGTAGGGTTTATTGTTATTGCTTTTTTAAAAATCCTATCATTAACCAGCAGAGCTACTTATTTGTGAGATTTTTCTATTTTTCATATCATACCTGCTTTCATTTGATAATTCACTTGGAGTAAATAGTGGCATCTCTACAATGTGTTTAAGCCATAAACCCGAACTGGTTCCTTCACTTTTCCCATTTACTTGCCTCTTTTCGCTTTTGTATCTATCCAAATAGTAACTGGACCGTGGTTTTGGATATCCACTAACATTCTCTCGCCGAAAATACCGGTCTCGGTATGAATTCCTTTTGCTCGCAACAGTTCCACGAATGCGGTAAATAGTTGTTCTGCTTTTTCTGGTTGCATAGCGTGAGCGAATGATGGTCGATTGCCCTTGGCAGTGTCTGCGCAGAGAGTGAATTGTGAGACGGCTAAAATTTCTCCGCCCACATCGGTGACGGATAGATTCATTTTATCCTGTTCATCCTCGAACACTCGCAGATTAGCGACTTTCTTCGCCAATTTGATAGCATCCGCGGACTCATCCTCCTGACAAACTCCCACCAGAACCACAAATCCTTCGCCGATTTTTCCCACTATTTTCTCGCCCACTTTCACCGAACCGGAAACTACTCGCTGAACCAATGCAATCACGATAGAACCTCCCATAGGAGTGAGCACTTTTCTCATTTGGCAAGATAAGATTTTGGCAACGAAAACGCAAAGGAATAATCGATAGAAAATGGAATTACGGAAAACATTTCGTTTATAGGCAAGGACTCGACATTATTATATTTTCACCATTCTGCAATGGATGATTTTTTAACGACCTGGCACAATTATTCATAGGGATTTCGGATTCTGGGCGAAAGTATTTCCACATCTCTGCATTTGCCTGAAGATGTGGATTTTTCGGATGGTCTAAATTCGAGTCCTGAACGCCACATCCAAAGCGATGTTTCCTGTGGGAATTTCACTCCCGCGATAATGGAGAATTGCTTTATTTTCACTTCGACATCTGCGAAACCGAGATACCCTGTTTCCCATCCGATTCTGCCACGCAACAGATTTCCGCAGCAATACGGTGAAGTATATGAAACTCTCCAGAAATCATCGCCGAACCAGTGTCGCATACGAATGTGTCGCAATATTCCCAGACTGCCGAATGGCGAATCCACAGTGATATCACCAATTACGAGTGTGGATAAGGTTTCAGGAGCATTGGAACTCAATAGAGCGTTTGAACTCACATCCTTGAATTTAACTTCCTCCTCAATAAAATCTCCGATTAACAGCTTGCCATTGAAATAATAATCACAGCCTCTGCATATAAACTCGATAGAATCGAGTTGAGCTCCTACGCCGAATGTGGGAGTAATTCGAGAATATGCACTCGTATTCAATCCTGTGCTGATATTAGCGGAGTCCATTTGAGTTAAATCGACACTCTCGAACATTGCTCCGCCCCACAGAACTATATCAGCAGGGAAATTTTTCACCGGCTTGTATTTTGCCTGAACTATTCCGCCATAAGTTTTCCACTCCAGTGTGGTCTGATAAGTGTAGATTACTGGTTCTATGGTGACCATATTATTGAATTCAACCGATGCGCCGGCATACAGATCTCCGCCCAGGACAGCATCGTGGAATTCCACATAGGCAAGATTGAGTTCTGGCATATACCATTTGCCATATTGCGCTTGCACTAATCCAGCAATCAGTATGATTGTATATACTATTAAAATTTTCCGTAACATAGAACACCCCCAGACAGGTGAAATTTATCTTATTACAATTATTTTATCGTGTGTATCGGCGGAAATCCAGTAATATACTCCCGCCGGGACTACATTCTGATTATCATCTTTTAAATCCCATTCCACATCGCCATATTTATCTGGCTCCAGTTTCCTGACAAATCTGCCTTTTCGGTCGAATATAGTGACATCTTTGTCTATGCAGGAAAACAGGACTGTATTGTTGCCATCGGCGAGAACCGCTTTCACATTGGTATGAGGTTCACAACCGGTGCCGAAACAAGTAGCTCTTACCGGAATAGAGATAGTAGCGGATTCGCAGCATACTCCACCCATCGGGCGAAATCTTATGTATAGTGTATCCAGATTTTCACCTTTCTCCAGACTATCGAAACAGACCGTTCCTGTTAAACTATCTGTCAAAGTATCACCGAGTGTGATATCATAGAGGTTGAAATTTACACCATCCATCCAGAATATATCACATATTTCGAACATTCCCGCCGTGCAACCATTGAGGAAAATGTTAATGTTCAGGCACATAGAATCGCAGGTTTCACCGAAGTCGAGAGCTGGTGGTTGAGCTACCGCCAATGGTTCATCGCAACCGTAACCCAGCAGTGAATCGGAATACAATCCGAAATTGCCATACAGAACTATGGGCATCGAGATTCTGCCCGAGCAATCGGGAGTGAACCTTACGGTGAGTGAAACTGTTTCATCCGGTGCGATATTTATCACATCATCATAAATTTCGAATGGCGAATATGTCAGCACAGAATCTACAGTAAGTGAAATATCGGAACAATTTATAATCTGAATTTCGCCTTGAGTATAACATTGCTGTGGCGCCCACAATGTTTCTGGAACTTGATTTATTTCCAGACAGGTTCCGCAGATTGGCACACATACTGGAGATGTAATTTCCAGCGAATTACCCACCGTGTCCTGGAGTAAAGAAATATCGACACATACAGAATCGTAACCAGTGAGGTCCACCGGCTGCTTTATCACCCATAAAGTTTCACCGGGATAATTGTTCCATCGTGGATATATATTCGATGGCATATCTGGGGTTATGGAAATATTGCCCGACACAGGTTCGGAGAATATTATGGCGAACGAATCTACTACCCAATCCATCAAACAACCGTGTGGAACAATAACTGCCAGTGTCTCCGGACCTATCTGGTCGAAAATGAATACTTCCTGGAACCATTCATCTGGATTACCATTACTGTTGCACCAGGCGACTCTAAAACCAATATGCGATTGTCTTGAAGTAGGGGAAAATGAGGAGCGCTCGAATACCGAAGCCCGATATCTATAACCAGTGTTAAAATTTCCACCTCGAATTGCTCTATTTTCATCGGATTGTCCGGTGAAAAATGGAGCTAATGGGTCGAGCATTCCATAGAAATTGGATTCATAACCATCCAGACACCACTCGGAAATGTTTCCGCCCATAGAATAACATCCTGCGGCACTGGAATCGCCCGCAAAGAATTCTGGATATCCTGGTCCGCCTGTAAATGGGTCATCATCGCATTGAATTCCCTCGCTAACATTAGCAGTAAGATTGTAATCAGGGATACAGAATACATCGCCCCAGGGGAAAATAGTTCCGGTGTTGAGTCTTGCGGCGACTTCCCATTGTGCCTCGGTGGGCAATGTCCCGAATTCCCAATGAGAATACGCCAAAGCCTCATAAAAACTAACTCTTCTGACCGGATATCTACCGCTCTCGCAAACTATATCTGTTCCATCCAATCCGACGGAATCACGATATTGCCATCCCACCATAGAATCTGCCGGATTGTCGATTTCCCATTGGCTGAGTTTCCACAATGATGTATCCTCGTATCCACCATCGGCGATGAATTGTGCGAATAGTGAACAGGGTTCCTCGATAGTGCGAATGATAAATGTGTCCACATATACCCATCTATCCGGTCTGGCTTCCCTGATAAAGCTGGCATCGGCGCCACCATTAACCAGCGCCATACTATCACCGACATCGGCACCGATACGGAACCAGGCACCAGGAATAAGCACTTTATATTCTGCCATCGGGACTACATCAGCTGGAGTAATAGTAGTAATGGGAGTCCATACTACATATAGTGAGCCACAGGTGGGGATAGCAAAATTCATAACAGCAGAAGTATCGAATACACCTTGTTGTAATACCGACTCTCCACAACCGATAATTCTGACATAAGCACCGATACCCACGGGTTCTAATGATACTCGAGCAGAATCGCCATTTTGTATCACAGATATAGAAATATCTCCCCAGCAAGTTATTCCGATTGCTAATATTATTGCCAATATTTTTATATATCTCATAGATAACTCCTTGTTGAGTTCTATCTAATAACCTGCAA
>QNEG01000078.1 GCA_003645115.1 bacterium
AAAATCAAAGAAGCCTGTCCAAATTTTCGTTCCAATGCTGAATTTAAAAAGCAAATAATGGGAATTATTGCGCCCTCGGGACGAGCGAATACTGAAAGGAATATGAGCAAATAAAAAATCGGCGAATCCCTATGGTGAATATATAAATACAATGATAATAAAAAAAATAGCGCAAAGAATACAGTATCCATTCCCGAGAGAGCATTGAATAATGATAATCCGCTGATTATTATGGTAATTCCCGCCAGAATCGCAGTGAAAAATCCCACTGGCGAACGGAACAGTATAATGAATACAAGAAATCCTAAAATAGCCAGGAATACCAAACCCATATATTTTGTGGCGAGTATTCCAATTATAAAAGTAGATATAGTGAAAAATGTCCACAGTGTAGATGTGGTTCCCCATGATAATTCGCCCACATTGAACTGGAATAAATTCCCACTCACAAAATTTTTCGCATAAGTGGCAAATATAAAAGAATCATCGGAAGAGAAACAGAATTCGCCATTGCGGGAATATTCATACCACAAAAATACTGTCCCCAACGCTACAGAGATTAGCAGGAATATACAAAAAATTGCAAGAGTATTTTTTCTCATAAACACAAGTAAATGAATAAAAATAAAATGTCAACAATATAGGAGGATAAAAATGGGCTGGATGGAAACTACATTATTTACCACCTCGGATATTCTATCCAGGGAGGGAGAATTACTGAAGGATTTGCCATTGATAGACCGACACGATTTGGTGTTGGAAATATTGGGGCAAAAAATCGAACATCGATTTTCACATCTGGAACAGCCAGAGGAAAAAATCACCAATCCCGAGATATTCCGAGAAGCCGCATTAAATCTTAATCTGGCGATAGTGCTTCGTGATAATTCCTCGCGAAAAGACGATATATATGCGGTTCGAGCAGAATTCTATCAGCGTAGGTTCGAACAGGAATTCCAGCAAGCAATAGAAATGGTGCAACTGGACACCGAATCTCAATCGGTCGGTGGCATCGAAATATTAAGATAGGAGGAATAATGCTCTGGGAAATAATTCAAACAGTTCGCCAACAACTGGCAGAGGCGCTGGATGTTAGGACTGTAATTATCGGCGATGACGACATTCCAGCATCATTGATTCCAGCAGTGAAAATCAATCCGATGGTGGTGGCAAGCGATTCATCCGCTGAAATACCCATAGTGATAGAGTTAACACTATCCATAGAATTGATTTTCGACGGTAAAGTGTCATCAGATAAATTGTCCTCACAGACTACAAAAGCGGTGGAAACATTGAACACGGATATATATCCCGTAGGTTGCAGATTGGTGAATTCTCCATCATCGAGAATATATGCCAACTCCAACTATAGCACCATTAGATTGACTATCAGATGGATAGAAAGAGAATCCTAAATTTTCATATAACAGGAGGATTTTATGAAAACACTCGATTCAGAACAATTAGTATTTCCGCAAACTACTGGCGGAAAATTCATACTTTATTCCAAGGGGTTCAAAGTGGGAGAAATAGAATTGCCTTCACGAGGATTAACTTTTTTTCCGCCCGAGCCGGATTTTTCCGATGAACAAAATAGACACATAATCCGTATTCGGTTCGATTTTCTGGATAATGCCGGAATGCGAGCGGTTCGTGAGGCACTGAATTTTTTTACCGATGACCCCACCAATCACATCCTGCGATTGGTAATCCCCGGCGAGGAACCTCGGGGAATAACAGTAGAACCACACGGGAGATGGCGTTCCTGGTTTCTGGATGATGTCCCGCAGGGATATGGTCCGGTGGAAGCGACATTCATCACCACAGAGAATCCGAAATTCGATTCTCCAGCATTTTCTGACACCGAACCCTGGGTGGTGGAGTAATATTCATTTCCGTTGTCTTCGGGAACCAGGTAGAGTAGCAGAATTTTTACTTGCTCCACCAGATTTTTTCTCATTCGGCTCTGTTTTCAATGAATCATATAATTGGTCTATTTGCGGATAGAACCAGTGTCCATAATTTTCTGTTAGCCAATTTTCGACCTCATCCAGCCACGGAAAAACATCTATCTTTGTCCCCGGTTCGGAGAGTGAATATTCCAATTTCGCTCGCACCAGTAAATAAAATGGGTTCCAGCGCAACCATTTGTCGAATTTTTGCAGCAAATTATCCGCCAGACTGTCTTCGCCCATCTCGGACAATCTATATGCAGTATTTATAAGGATACTCGGTAAATTAACTGCTCCAGTATTGATGTATGCTCTTTTCGTGTAGAAAGGTGGGTGCTCGGCGATAAGATTCCAATTTTGTCGGTTAAGCATTTTCCACAGCAGGTGAGCATAGACAGAATCTGGCAAAGGAGCTGGAAGGAACATTTTAGCGGGAACTGGCACAAAGTAAAGACTATCTTCCGGGAATTCCGGCGGCAAACATCCAGTTAGAAATATAGAACGATTTTTCGCTAACTTGCGCAGTATAGGAGTAAGCACAACATATTTCTCCTCGTTAATAGTGGTGTCTGGAAGTTGAAGAATTTCCTCCCGTGATATCACCTCTTTTATGGGTGTGGTTTTCCAGAGATATAATCTATATTCTGGCAATCTCCATAAGTGGCGATTAATCAATATCACATCGGGGCGAATGTTTTCTACTTTCTGCAAGAACCACACCGGATAAGTGTCGTTATCACCATTCGATACATATACAGAATTTTCGGGAATAGCACGCAGGTAATTCGCATAAATGTCTAACAATATTCCTACTTCATGTGATGTTTTCAACCGCGATTTCGGCGACTTTAATGAATATGCGATATCGAGAATCGTTCTGGCACTGGCGTGACTATCTATTTTGGCGAGTTTTGCTAATTCACCGAAACTTTCCCATTGCCAACGATAATGATTATTGCCGCCGTATTGGTCGTCCCATATAGCCCTAATCTTTTTCCATACTCGCCAGTGATAATAAACTGGTCGATAATATATCGCCAGACCAATCGATATCACTACCAGAGCGATTATAATTCGAATCGCACTTTTTTTAGTAAGTATTTTCACATTTTTAACATCGCAATTTCTAATAAAAAATCAAGGAGAAAAATTGATAAAAGTGCTTGACTTTATATTTATTTATTAGTATATTCATTGTAGAGACATAAATATAGAGGAGAATTATGATAACCAAAATACAAAAATGGGGCAATAGCTTGGCATTGCGAATTCCAAGAGCATTTGCTGCCGATACTAACATTCACGAGGGTTCTATCGTTGACCTAATTTTCCGCGAGGGCAAGTTAATTATCGTGCCTGTCGAGAAAAATAAATTCAACCTTTCCGACTTACTAAACCAAATTAACGATGAAAATTTGCACGATGAGATTATCACCGGTGAACCTGTTGGAGCAGAATTATGGTAAGAAAATATGTTCCTCGCCGAGGTGATGTGGTATGGCTGACATTTTCGCCTCAAGCAGGACACGAACAAAGTGGAAGAAGACCTGCAGTAGCTATTTCACCCAAACCATACAATGTAAAAGTTGGGTTGGCATTATTTTGCCCCATTACATCACAGGTGAAAGGTTATCCTTTCGAGGTCGCATTGCCAGAGGGATACAATATAACGGGAGTGATACTTGCAGACCAGATAAAATCGCTCGATTTTGTGGCGCGAAACGCAGAATTTATATTTCGCCTACCAGATGAAATACTCGCCGAACTGCTGGGAAAAATTAGGACATTAGTAGAATGATATTATTTATTTCCATTTTATTTCGATTAGATTGGTGATGCTTTTTTCAGCTTTTGCTTTTTATTCTATTTAATTTCCCCATGAATTTCAACATATTTTCCTTATTCCGCAATAAATATAATATTCCATTGAATATGTGAAAAAGAATTTCCATCCCCCGGTTTCTATCGGGAACAGTTTTGTTATACATAGCATCAGAACAATAATCGAAATCGTAAATCACATTTTCATCGTTAACATCGCAATTTCTAATAAAAAATCAAGGAGAAAAATTATGGCACAGAGATTATTATTGGTGAGATATGAAACCGGTCATTCACTGCGAGCGGTGCCCGTTGGCGAAGACCCTTATACTCAAGGTGTAAATCTCACCGACCATAACGATGGTTTTTACTCCGCTACATTGCCGGTAGGAGTATATGATATATATTACAAGGACCAACCGGATGACCCCACCTGGATTCCATTGGAGCATTACCAGAGCAGATTTCATCCCACCGATGACATCACGGAGGATATCACACAAATTCAATCGGATATTTCTGCGCTGGACATTCGAGTCACTCAACTGGAGGGCGAAACTCCAGATACTCCACAAAATGTCCAATCGGTGCGAGGTGGACAGGCAATACATTTGAGCTGGTCCCCACAAACCAGCGGGACTATATACATAGTTCGGGGAGTATATCATCATTCCGATGAACAAATCACTGTAGATGAAAATTCTCGGATTCTATATGTCGGTTATGTTCCGGAGGCTTTATTGCCCAATACACTACGGTTCGCCGATATAGAAAGCAAGCCATTCGGAGATATAGAATTGAGTTTTCGTATCTGGGCGCATACTCCAGCGGGGACATCACCGCCAACCGATTTGCAGTCGGTAGAACTTGATTTGACCACCGAGCGCGCAGAATTCTGTGAGAGTGCATTCGCAGATTGTAATACCGCTGGCACCAGTGCCTGCAGGATAGCATTCCTATCGGCGCACTATCCCGGTGCATTCCCCAATACTTCCATAGATGAACAGCGATTACCACAAGATGAACCAGCCCGCACTATATCATTCCACAGGGATATGAGGATTTTGCGCATCGAAGCGGAAAGTATATCACCGGCGAACCAAGATTGTAATATTTACTTTTGCGATTCATTCAGTGGGCAAGTGTATTCGCTGAAATTCAAGATGGGAGAACGATTCGCTCGAAGTGAATCCACTGCCTCGGGAAATCCATCATTGCTAATAATGCGATACCCAGACAGCGAATTGCTGATATACAGCGATGACGCCCAATCACTTCAGGATGTGGAAATCAGATTAACTCTCGGAGTGGTTTAATAGAATTTATTATCCGTTAATTTAATCCATAAATAAAATTCCAGTAAATCTATACTAAAAGGAGGAATTATGCGTAAGTTATTTATTATCATACTATTATGTGGTATGATACTATCCATTCGTGGAGAGGAATTACCGATATTTCTCAAGGCGGATTCTGTCCAGACAGGGAAAGTGTTACGGGAAACCGCAGATAGCATTATCCAGACAGAATTCGTCCAGCGATTCGAATTTTCCTATGTGGAAACAGTGGTGGCTCACGATTCTATATGCGAACAAGGGGAATGTTATCCCACCGATTTCGAAACATTGCGAGTGGTTCTGGCGGAAAGCGAGACCGCAAAAGTCCCCTTCGATTCAGATACAATTATCATAATCGCAGATAGCACCAATTTGACAGATGTCCATATCCCGCACATAGATATTATCCCAGACTCTGCGGGAAATGAATTCTTTCTGTGGAATAATTATACCCAAAACTATTGCGATACATTTTATGATAAAAATGGGCAAACAAGATGTTCATTCTGCGGGAAACGAGAAATATTCGAGCATTTTCGAATGGAATCCACTGCCACTGCGATTTTGCTATATAAATATAAGAATGTAAATTATCCGCTGACGGATAGTTGCAATTGCGTTAGAATAGGAAAAGCCGAACACTCATTGGGACTAAAATATTCCATAGTGGATAATGACGAAGTGATAAGCCAACCTGAAATCGGCGGGAAATTACCGATGTATGGAATTGTCGATGAAATAATCCCAGAAGACAGGAATTGGGCAGTAAGAACAGAACCATTGATAGGTATAGAATTCGTTCCAGAATCGTTGATAATAGTTCCTGGCGATGACACTATAATCGAGCCATTTTGCGCTATCGATGGAACCTGGATTGTCCGATACAAATGGCTATGGGACGATTGGGCTGGTCCTAATGAAACATATACTGGATATGTCTCATACTGGGATGAAGTCGTTTGGGGACAGATAAATTACGTCAATGTCGGTCCATTGCAAATGGCGATGGCTGCACCGGCTCAATATATACCCACTTATGCAGGCGATACTATCGGTTATGTGGACAGCATAATCGCGATACTCCAAAATGATGGAATAGATACAGATTCACTGTATTTATACTATCCTACCACAGAATCGGGACATTGGCAATGGACGACTCTTCGCCAGATGTTCTACCAGAATTTCGATTCTACCAATTCTGATTGTCCAATAGTATTTTCCAGACCGGTAGATTCATTATTCCCCGGAGTAGGAAATATCTGTGATAATGCTCGGCAGGCATTTTTCTGCCGCGAATCTGATGCCTGCGATGCCTCTGTGGGTATGCGAGAGACAGGATTAAGTTATGATAGACAATATTTCGCCGATGCAATACATTTCTACGGTTATTTCGATTTCAGGATACTCAACGAACTGGGAGTAATTCCCTACACAGTGGAACAAATTCAATCCGCCGAACCACAGTTGATAGTATATACAATCGGAACCGGTTCTGTCCCCAGAATATGGATAAACGAACAGGAATATATAATTTCTCCAGATTATTTCCCATCTTATGGAGACCCTTATGGTTTTGTTTATAATGGATACAAAGCGATAATCGAGGAACCAGAATTCCTATACGATGATTACAATTCGGTAAAAGTAGAATTGATTGCACCTCGCCCGGAGGATTTGGGCGCTCAAGTGGTATTGGCATTGAAA
>QNEG01000079.1 GCA_003645115.1 bacterium
GATTTATATATCGTCTTTTATTCCTGCGTTTGCGAACTGGCGCCCAGTCGAGCAATTTTTCCTTCGGGGTCATCCAGCCCAGCAAATCCGTTTCGAGTATCATATATCAAATTTGCATTCTCCAGTATCCATTCATAATCGTATTCGGAATGGTCAGTGATGAGTATAACTATATCTGTCGATTTCAACAATTCCTCGGAAAGTTCTGCGGATTGGATTTCGCCATCTCCCCAGCGCAATATTGGTATATATGGGTCGTTGTAGATAATGTTTGCGCCCCAGTGAATCAATGATTTCATTACCTGCAGAGCTGGCGATTCTCGCACATCGGAAATATCCGGTTTGTAAGCTACCCCCAGAATAAGCACGCTGGAACCATTTAATTGTTTGTTATGACGATTTAAATGTTTTACTACACCTTGGACCACAAATGAAGGCATACAATAATTTACCTCGCCAGCGAGTTCGATAAAATGTGCGTAGAAATTAAGTGATTTCAGTTTCCATGCGAGATAATGCGGGTCGATAGGGATACAATGTCCGCCCACTCCGGGACCAGGATAAAACGGCATAAATCCGAATGGTTTGGTGGATGCTGCTTCTATAACCTCCCAGACATCCACTCCCAACCGTTCGCAAATCATCGCCATTTCGTTCACCAGAGCGATGTTCACCGAGCGAAAAGTGTTCTCCAGCAATTTCACCATCTCTGCTGTCGCCGGAGATGAAACCGGTATTACTTTATCCAGAAAAGTCAAATACAGTGCGCAAGCGATATTAGTGCAATCTTGTGTGATTCCGCCCACTACTTTTGGTGTATTGCCGGTATGATATCGTGGGTTCCCAGGATCCACTCGCTCGGGAGAAAATGCCACGAATACATCCTCGCCGATTTTAAAACCAGCATCTAAAAATTTCTGCCCGATTAATTCCTGTGTGGTGCCTGGATAAGTAGTGCTCTCGAGTATCACTAATACTCCATCGCCGATATGAGCCAATATCTTTCCCATAGCATCCTCGATATATGACATATCTGGTTCTTTAAATCGAGATAACGGTGTGGGAACGCATATTAAAATTATATCGTCATTGGAGATTATTGCAGGATCAGTGGAGGGCAAAAATGTCCCCTTATCGATGTTTTTCCTAACCGCTTCCGATGGCACATCGTCCACATCGGATTCACCACGAGACAATAGTTCCACCTTTTTTTCGCTAACATCGTATCCATCGACGAAAAATCCAGCCTGGCAAAATTCTATTGCCAGTGGTAGTCCCACATATCCGAGTCCTATTATTCCAATTCGCGCACTGCGGGATTCCAGTTTCTTTAATAGTGCATTTACTTTTTGATTTGACATCTAACTCCTCCAAATTTTTTATGACCAAAAATCTACATAATAGTTCAAAATAAGTCAAGCTTTGCTTATATTAAAATCTAATATAATTTTGTTTCCGCATTAAACTATAATTGACCTTTATCGGTTAAGCTATTATAATTTAAGTAATATGTTGGAAAACGATAGAGAAATATTAGAAAAAATCGAAAATTTTGCTCTCGAACATAATATGTGGGGTCACCATACTACCATTATATGTGCTGTTTCTGGTGGAAGTGATTCTATATTTATGCTTTGTGCGTTGAAAGAACTTTCTGAATTTCACGAATTTAAACTGCGTGCACTTCACATAAATCATCTGCTTCGCGGTCGGGAATCCGAAGGTGACCAAATGCTTGTGGAATCCATTTGCCAAGATTGGGAAATCCCATTAGATGTATATCGATTGGATATCGCAAAAATCGCAAAGGACACTAAATTAGGAATCGAAGAAACTGCTCGAAATCAGAGAAGAAAAATTTATAATCGAGTGGCTGAAGAATATGGTGGAATAGTCGCATTGGGTCATACTGCCGACGATGTGGTGGAAACATTTTTGTTCAATTTATTTCGCGGAACCGGAATAAGAGGACTCGCAGAAATGGAACCAAAAACTGGGATTATAATTCGTCCCATTTTACAAATCTGGCATAATCAGGCTCGAAATATACTCGGTAAGATGAATATTCCCTGGCGATATGATTCATCCAATAGAGACCTTTCATTTTCTCGCAATAAAATTCGGCATAAACTGCTGCCATTTATTAGAGCCAATTTCGGCGAGGAAAGTATAACGCACATAAAATCGGCTTCCGCTATGATTAGAATGACCAAGCACGCGCTGGAACGATATTTCAGGATGCATTACGATAGTGCATTTATCGGCAAAAGCGGACGAATAATTGCATTCCATACAAAATATGCACTGGAAGACCCATTCACATTCGGTGAATTACTTCGACAGGCACTACCACAACTGGATATCGGGTTGAAAGGGTTCTCTCGTCAGCGAGTGGACAGATTGTTCGATGCACTATTACGAACTCGACCGGATAGTAAAATATCCATTTATAGCGGCGCATTCGCTGTCAAATTTGGCAATTGTCTAATAATTACAGACCACAAACCGATTCAGACAATTAGTTGCCCCATTGCTGAAAATGATGAATTGCAGTTGTCCGATGAACTGGGCAAAATCGAGACAGAAGTAGTATCTCCGCCGGCACTGGAAGCGCTTTTACAACATTCTTCACTGGAAGCATTTATCGATTATCGAGGACAGCAAATCGAGATAAAACCCTATCATAGCAATATGTATTTCAAACCGCTGGGTGGAGCATCTATTAAGTTATCTTCATTTCTTAAAAGTCGTAGAGTTCCCGCTATATTTCGTAGAGCGCTTCCTTTCATCTTTGTGGATAATAAGCTCGCCTGGGTAGGTGGAGTAGAGATATCCGAGCAGGTTAAAATCACCACGAATACTAAACAAGCATTGCATATAAAATGGACAGGCAATTTTCCTGAAATACTCGTGAAATCGACTGAAGGAACTAAATGATATATATATTACAAATAGCGATATTACTTATTTTATTGTGTTTATCTGCCATCTTTTCCGGTTCGGAGACCGCTTTTTTCTCCATCTCTCCTATGCACAAAGAAAGAATTAGATATCGTGGCGATAATCGTTCTCGAGGTGTATTGAATCTATTGAAAACCCCTTCTCGCCTGCTGGTGACCATTTTATCGGGGAATATGCTGGTCAATATCGCTGCTACCTCGATTGTAACTGTATTTTTCGCACGAGTGTTCCCAGGAAAAGGTGCGGTATATGCTATACCGATTATGACAATATTACTATTATTATTCGGGGAGATAACCCCGAAAGTGATTGCTGCTCGATGGAATATGATTTTCGCTCGCACCACTACTCCAATCCTGAAAAGTGCTATAAATATATTGTATCCGATAATATTTCTGCTGGAAAAACTCAGTTCTGCGATAGGTTCCAAAATGTTAGCAAAGGAAGAACTTACCGAGGCTGATTTGCGTGCGATGCTGGATATACTTCGCCGCAGCGGAAACTGGCAACCAGAACTAATTACCGCATTGCTCGGCACTATGGAATTAGATAGAATCTCTATATTACGATTTATTATACCTCGCCATAAATGGAATGTAGCTAACTGTGGCGCATCGGCAGGAGAACTTCGACGAAAATTCGACCCGCAATGCGGAGATGTAGTGGTAATATTCGATGGTAATGAAATTTGTGGGATATTGGAACCGGAAGATTTGTTAGGCATTCCCGATGATGCGGTGGGTGATGAAAATGCACTACCGCCGGTGCTTATCAATTCGAATACTTCGTCTAGTAGTCTGCTGGAAACATTGGTAGGAACTGGAATACGATGGGCGGTCGTCGTTGATGATGATAATGAACCAATCGGATTGGTGGGAACGGAAAATGTCCTATCGGCATTAGTGGCTGAGGAAACTATCGGAGAATTATATGATTAGTTTGGGACTAATAATAATCGGCTTGATATTCACTGCGTTTTTCGCAGGGACAGAAACAGCCTTTGTTTCCAGATTGTATAAGAAATCATCTGGATTGGTTGAATGGTGGCAACAACGACCAGAAAAATTACTCGCCACAACACTGGTGGGAACAAATATCGCAATTGTGATATCAGCATCGGTAGCCACAGAATTGGCGATGGAAATATTGGGCACATATAGCGAATTATATATCACTATCGGGATAAGCATAATCGCTCTCTTTTTCTGCGAAATAATTCCGAAATCGCTGGCATTGGAATATTCATCGATGTGGACAAAAAAATCCGCCGGATTATTGATGCTGTTCTATATAATAGCTTATCCTATAATTACTGTGATTACCGCTTTTGCCAGAAGTATTACATCTCTTTTAGAGAAATTAGGCGAAGAAAAAACTCCACAACCGGTGGAATTGTTGGAGGTGCTTCGAAAACCATTGCACGGATTGGACACTGGAAGATTATTGACCATATTGCTTTTTCTCAGATTTGCCGGTAGAAGAATAATCGACCTAATGTTACCTATATCTGTGGCGAGCACAGTAAATATCGGAGAAAAAGCAGAAATAGTGCATAATATATTACAAAAAGGATTCCCCTATGTAGTGGTGAAGGATGATGATGACAAAATTGTGGGTGTCCTCGATAGCACATTGGCTGGAAAAATTTCTCCACATAAAAAAATTACCAAAGAACATATTTCCACATTGTTCGTTCCGGAGAGCAAGGATGCTGGTGAATTCCTGCGCGAGATAATCAAAATCGGTAATAATCCTGCATTGGTAGTAAATGAACACGGAGAAATAACCGGAGTTATCGGTGGTGAGCCATTATTAGAAAAAATGCTTCGCACCAGAGAAATTCCCGCCAGAAAGACACTCGAACTACCTAACTCTAGTGTGATTATCAACGCCAATACAACTATAGAAAGATTCGAGATGATGACCGGATTGGAAGTCCCAAAGGGACAGTATCAAACTATAGGCGGATTCGTGGAAGAGATACTGCACAATATTCCAAAACCAGGTGAGGAATTGGAATGGGAATTTTTAAAATTCAAAATCCTATCCGCCGATAAAACCAGAATCTATCGGATAAAAATTACCAGAATCAAATAATACTGCCATTATCATACGATTGCGATATTTAGCTCGTAGATGAAAATGTAAATATCAGATTGGAATGAAGATAAATTCCTTGCGAATGTATCTAATTCTGTCTAACTTATTTTTCTTATTAGTAATTAACCATAAGCAGGAGGGTATAAAATGTTCAGCGCAAAATTGTCCGTTCCAAAACCATCGAATGAGCCGATTAAATCGTATGCACCGGGGAATCCCGAGACTGTAGCACTCAAGAAAGCTATCCAGGAATTAAAATCGCAGGAATTGGAGATACCATTGATAATCGGTGGGAAAGAAATTCGCACTGGCAATCTTGCGGAATGTCGTCCACCACACCAGCATAGTCATTTATTGGCGAAGTATCATCAGGCGGGAGAGAAAGAAGTGCAGATGGCAATCGATGCCGCATTGGACGCATGGAAAACTTGGTCTGAAATGCCCTGGGAGTCGAGATTATCTATATTCTTAAAAGCAGCCGAATTACTCGCCGGACCATGGAGATATAAACTCAATGCAGCCACTATGCTTTGCCAGAGTAAAAATCCATTTCAGGCGGAAATAGATAGTGCTTGCGAGCTAATCGATTTCTATCGTTTTAATCCATACTATGCGATGCAAATATACGAAGAACAACCAGAGAATAGCAGAGGTATCTGGAACTATTGCGAATATAGACCATTGGAAGGTTTCATATTTGCGGTGACTCCATTCAATTTCACTAGTATCGCAGGAAATTTGCCTACATCGCCAGTGATGATGGGAAATGTAGCACTTTGGAAACCTGCATCCAGCGCAGTATATAGCGCGTATTTTCTGATGAAAATGTGGCAGGAAGCTGGATTGCCAGATGGAGTAATAAACTTCATTCCCGGTCGAGGCAGTAAAGTAGGACCGATTGTGATGCCGAATCCTAATTTCGCTGGAGTCCATTTCACTGGTAGCACTGCGGTGTTCCAGAATATGTGGAAAACAATCGGAGAGAATATACATCGATATAAATCATATCCACGGATAGTAGGCGAAACCGGTGGAAAGGATTTCGTATTTGTCCACCAATCTGCGGATGTGGATGAGACGGTTACCGCACTTATCCGTGGTGCGTTCGAATATCAGGGACAAAAATGTTCCGCAGCAAGCCGTGCATATATACCCAATAATCTATGGACGAAAATCAAGGACAGGATGCTTTCCGAAATCGAGACAATCAAAATGGGAACTGTGGAAGATTTCTCCAATTTCTTTAATGCAGTTATCGATAGGTCGGCATATAATAGCATAAAAGAATACATCGATTTTGCGAAAGGTTCCGCCGATGCAGACATTATAATCGGTGGCAACTGCGATGACAGTGAGGGATACTTTATCGAACCCACTGTAATTATTGCCAAGAAACCCGATTTCAAGACTATGAAGGAAGAGATATTCGGTCCGGTGCTCACTGTATATATCTACGACGAGGACAAATACGAGGAGACACTGGAATTGTGCGACAGAACGAGTATGTATGGGTTGACTGGCTCCATTTTCGCTCGAGATCGCATAGCGGTGAATAAAGCAATAGTTGCGCTTCGTCATTCGGCAGGCAATTTTTATATAAACGACAAACCCACAGGCGCTGTGGTTGGACAACAACCATTCGGTGGCGGTCGAGCATCGGGAACAAACGATAAAGCCGGCAGTAAAACAAACCTGATGCGATGGGTTAGTGTCAGGACTATCAAGGAAAATTTCGTTCCGCCGAAAGATTATCGA
>QNEG01000080.1 GCA_003645115.1 bacterium
ATATAAATGTAAAAACTAATTTGTATAATATATTTTCATATCCTACTTAACTTACGATATACCAATTTAGTATAAAGAATAAAAAATAAAAAAAAAGTTGCAATAAACTTTTTAATACTTATTTTTCATTAAAATCAACAACAAAGGGGGAACCTATGAAAAAGTGGTTTATTGGCGTTTTTCTTTTGGCGCTAACATTATCACATTCCGTGCCAATCACCTATCAGGGGAAACTAACAGATTTTTGGGATTTAGGAGTGAATGATACCGCAAAAGTATTATTAGAAATATACGATGAGCCATTAGGTGGCACATTAGTAGATGCCGATACTGTATATAATGTTATTATCGAGAAGGGATTATTCAGCGCTATTTTTGATTTATCCACTCCGATTTCACCGCTGGATGATAGTCTTTATTATCAAGTAAGTATAGATATCGGTTCTGGTTTTGCTAGATTATCACCTCGCCAACTGATTACTTCCAATTTTGCTACAATGTGGTCGGAGCAATGTGAAGAAGCGACCTGGGCGCAACAGGCACAATTCGCTAATCAATCCAATATAGCAAGTCATGCATTTTATGCTGATAGTGCAGGTATGGTCGCAGGAACCGCTCCAGATAGCGTTACCTATGCAATTTATTCCGATACCGCTTCGTTCACTATATATTCCGATAGCTCAAATTATGTCGATACATCGGGGCATTCACTGTTCGCAGATAGCTCCGGTGCAGTCACCTGGGAGATGATTTCAAACTATTTCAGAGTGATAAACGACACCGCATTCCACGAGGTTCGTGTAAGCGATACGCTAAGATATTTCACCTTCACTTATGACACACTGTTATCTTTCGAGAAAATCAATTCTGGTGGACAGACCGGCCTTCAGATTCAGGAATATGGACATCCATCCACACCCATATTGTTCGCAATATACGATGACAATGGATTCACATTCTGGGCAGGTGAAACATTATTAGTAATCTCCTCTACCGAAATTACCAATGGATATGCGATATTGGCAAATGATGATACAGTCCTATCATTCACTGTTGAGGATGATGCGGATGGGATAGCATTTAAAGTCGATGAGGACACGCTATACTATCTCAATTACGATTCATTGCTAATCGAATTGGTAGGAACAGACGATATTTGGGGAGCGTTATCTGATACGATGGATAATCGCTTGGATACTCTTATGGCAGAATTATCCGACAGTTTGGATGCATTCCGTGGCGAATTATCCGATTCGCTTAATTCACGGTTCATAGCTGGTGTGGGCACTATTACCACTGGAAACCCATCGGTAGTGATAAATGAACCCGAGGTTTCCGCTACATCCATTATTACTATTACTATGGATTGCACTGGTGGGACAAATCCAGGTTTCACTGTGCCACTGGCGATTTTGAATATCACCGATGGAGTATCGTTCACTGTGGGAACTGCCGATGGTTCCAATGCTCCTGCTAATATTTCATTCTACTATATTATTTTTAAACCATAAGATAAACTGACAATTCTCTTTCATCATGGAACTCGATGCTAATCCATAACTGCAAAATTTCTATTGTCCTGATATGGTGGGTATTGTGCACCTGCGCTATATACGGTCTCGGTGGTGGAATAGAAGCGGAAAAAATTTCTCCTACTGATTCGCTGATATATTCCTGCGAAAATCTACCTGTCGAATTCAAACTCTGGTTTATCCACACCGACCCAAAAATACTGTGGATAAACACTCCTATCAACAACACTGGTGATTATGGATATTCTATTCTTCGGGATACATTAGCCGGTCGAGGATTCCAAAATGATGCAGAAAATCTGGGAAGTATAACCATCACCGATTCACTGTGCAATGAGTATGACATAATCGTTTTCGGATACAATATTCCCCGCGATTTGACCGTATCCGAGCAAAATGCTGTGGTGAATTTTGTCTCTGCTGGCGGTGGATTATTTGTGATAACCGAATACAGTTCCGGAACGGGGAGATATTCTGATATCACCGATGATTTCGGGATTACATACACCGGCGGAATAGATTTAGCATTCACTCTCTCACTGGATACTCATCCTATCACCGACGGAGTGTCATACATAAAGGGTAATGGAATAATGAAAATCGGGGTGAGTTCTCCTGCCGATTGTATCGGCGATTTTTCTTATCTTTTCAGCACATATTGCGGATTGGCAGTATCTGAATTCGGTTCGGGCAGAGTTTGTGCGATTTTCGATGAATTGTTATTCGTGAATAATTATCCATATCCACTTATTCTTGAGGGTATTACCGACTCGGAACATACCCAATTTGCGCGAAATTTATTCGACTGGCTTGCCAGAACGGAATTAACATACCTGGACACTGCATCTATCCGTGTCTCTGTGAATGGAACCACTATCGATATCCACGACCCACGATTGACTTATGCTGACTCCATACTGACATTCACACCATCTCCAGATTGGGCAGAAATCGAAACAGTCACAGTATGCCTTGATTCCGCCGCCGATGGATTGGGAAACACATTGGATACTGTGCTCTGCACATATTTCATCGTGGATAAATCCACACCGATAATCAACAATATGGTTCCCTGGGAGGGCAGTGAAATTTCCGATTCACTATTCCCAATCAGTGCAGAAATTACCGAGAATTTCTGTGATACCATTTTCATTTCAATTACAGTGAACGGACAATATTTCACTCCCGATTCCGCCGGCTGCAGCTATGATGGACATTGGCTATTGTTAGACCCGGTAGAATTCGGCGGTAGCTGGGATAGCGGAGATATAACCGCTTGTATTCACGCCGAGGATATCTGTCCCGACTCTTGCGGTAGTAATATCGCCGATACCTGCTGGACATTCACGGTGGATTTTTGTTCACCCGCTTTGGTATGGATGGAATGCCCGACTACCAATTCATTTGTTTCCTGTGATACCGCAAAAATAATTTTCGGAATACACGATACCACCGGAATAGAAATCGATACTACTCGAATTTATGGCACTATTTTCAATTTCCATTCAGAGACAGAAATAGATACAATACCTGTATCTGTGAGTGAGGCATTACTTTTTTTCTCTGGTTCTGGCGATTCGATTATTTCTACTCTCTATCAACCGGTCGCAGACGGAGATAGTGTAATATTTCAATTGGATAGCGTGTTCAATGAAGTAGATTGTTTGATTTATCCATAATGGAATTTTTATTTATAAGAATTCAAAAAAAAAACTTGCTACTATTATAATTATGTAATAGGTTATTAATTGAAAATTAATTTCAAACGCAGGAGGTAATCTGATGATGAAGAGGATTTTGTTGTGCGTTTTTGCATTGACTTTCACCACAATGTTTGCCTTACCGGTTAACTATCAGGGCAAATTGACTACTACTGGCGGAGTCGGGATTAATGATACATTCCATATCGCTATGAGTATTTGGGATGCTCCCTCCGCTGGCACAATGGTGGATACCGATACGCTAAACGATGTGATTGTCTATCACGGTCTATTCGCAGAAATTTTCGATATAACTATTCCGCCAGCTTATATATCCGGACCGTTGTATATACAAATCTCGATTGACACTACACGAGCCGGTGATTGGGCTACTGTTACTCCTCGTCAATTAATCACCACAGAATTTCGCGCTATGTGGACAGATAATTCTGTCAATGCCATATATGCTGATACAGCATATTTCGTGCTCGCCGAGAGTGTATATTATGATAATACAGTCAGTGGTCTCACTTCCACCGATGTTCAGGGTGCAATAGACGAACTCGCAGCATCTGTCGATGTTTCACTGCAGGATGCATACGACAATGGAGAAACCATATATACCACAGCCAATACTCCAGTAGTAATCAATGATACTATCAGCACAGATAATGAAAACACTCTTGAGATAAGAGGCAATGATGATCAACCCTCACTATATGTATATAACGCTGGTAGCGGTCCTGCTATATATAGTTCTGGCAGTCTGCGAATGAGTGGCGCTGCTGGTGTGCGAATCTTTTCTACTGGCGATTTAAACTTTCAACTGGATGAAGGCGGTGGACCAGGAACCACTAATTCTTTTGCTATCCGTGATGACGCCGATGCAATATTTTTCGAGGTGAATGAAAATGGTGAGATGACCACAAATGCAATAATTGCCATAGACTCTATTCAACTCGGTGGAGTCTGGCGTTCTACCTGGCCCACTGGCGGTGGCGCTGATTCCAATTATATCCAGAATCAGGATACAATCGCTCAACCCGCTAAATTCTGGGCAGAATTGGAGGGAAATTTCGGAACTTATATGACCGCTACCGAAAACAATATCTGGACAGATGATTTCGAGGATGCCGACATATCGGATTGGGATACTACTGATTATTTATCCGGTGGAGCAGTCTGGACTATAACTAATCCAGGTGCTCTCCCCGAATATGGTGGATGCACAGGAACATTCCTTTCGGTAGATGATGATAATATGGGTTCTGGTGTCACCACAGAAGCAAGTGCTATATCGCCAATAGTCGATCTTTCACCATACAGTGGTAATCCAATATATTTAGAATTCAATCATTTCTTTAATAATATCAGTTCCGATGTGGGTAGCTTGTTCGTATATGATGGAGCGAGTTGGGTTCTTATTGCTGAGTTTAATGCAGATGATTCTGGATTGGTAAGTTATGACATCTCCACATATGCTAATGCTAATTTCCAGATTAAATACAAATACAATGACGATGGTTCTTGGGCATGGTATTGGATGGTGGATAACATACGAATTTATTATGTTACTTACAGCACACCAGCGCCGACTATAGTCGCCAATGGACCTACTGGCAACTTGGAATTGCGAACTTCTTCTGGCGATGTGATTTTCGATGGCACAGGACTTAAAACATCGGGCGGTGCAGGAATTGTGGGATACGATAACTCCACCAGTGGACTGGTTGCTACCGATGTCCAGACTGCAATCGATGAAATAGTCGGTATTGCCGCTGGTGGAAAAGATACCCTTTGGACAGTTTCCGAAAATCCTGCCGATACGATGGTTGTTATGGCTCAAACAAAAATCAATGGCGAACTAATCGCAGATAGTATTCAGGCGGTCAGCGATACTGTGTATTTTGATGATAATATCTCGGTGAAGTGTGCAAAGTTTGGTGGCGGCGCTGCGCCAAGCACAATTATATGGAATGAAGATTTCGAAAGCGGCATAGCGGCTTGGACAATCACTAATACTTCATCTGGCGGTTCCGGTGTTCCTGATTGGACCGATACAAATCCAGGAGGCAGAACCGCAAGTGGTGGTTGCACAGGAACATTTCTCATTGCTGATAGTGATAATTATGGATTCGGGATAATGAACACGCGCGCTGAATCTCCTGTTTTCGATTGTTCTGGCTACCTTTCCGTTACTCTTACATTTGATGGATATTTCAATGGATATTCATCTTCAGACGATGCCGGTTCACTATTTGTGTTCGATGGAACAACATGGCAACTATTGGACGCATGGGAAGACAACGATTACTATGGTCCATTTTCCTATGATATAACTGCATATGCAAATGCCAATTGCCAAATAGCTGTTCAGTATTATGGCGATTATGCTATGTATTGGATGGTAGATAATTTTGAGGTTTCCGCGCTTACAGGCGCAGCTCCTCCCGCAGTTGAAATTTGCGCAGGCAATATAAATGCCGATGGCAATCTCGACATAGGTGGAAATACCACAATCGGCGATACACTTAAAGTTGCTCACTATCGCGATTCTGCTGGTGATAATTTACTTCGTTCCAGCGATGGCTCCGTGAGTATTACCGAGGATGCCGATGGCTCATGGAATCTGACCACACTCGCCGGCGGTGGATGTGTTACTCTCGATGGTGCATACGATTGTGGGGGTTCTGGAATTGGTTATCAGATTTTCGCTGATGCCGGTCCAGTGGAAATCGATGCTATCGGTTCCACTAATGGCGCACTGAATGTATTAGCATCCGATCCTGCGGTGTCCGCTCTGTATATAAATCATATCGGTGGCGGAAATGGTATCTGGAACGATGCAAATTATTTCGCTCCCACCGGCAATATCGCACTGGGCACTGGAATTTATACTTCCAACCAAAATTTCGTAGTTCGAATCGATGCAGATAACGATGCCGACAATGCTTTCATCGTCGAGAACTCTGCTGGAGCTCCTCAACTTGTGGTGGATGAATACGGCAATTCGATAGTATCCAATAATCTATCCGTTCTTGGCGGAATAGACGATGGAGTTTCCACCGGTTCTGCTGGTGATGTCTTAACCGCCGATGGCACAGGACATTTCCACTGGGCTACTCCCACAGGCGGCGGTGGTTTCCAACAACTTCGCGCAGATGGCAGTGCATGGTTGACCGATAGCGTTACACTCGTTTCAGGAACGAATATTACATTGACACAAACTGGCGACTCGATTACAATCGATGCTACTGGTGGAGCAGCAGACAACGACTGGGCACGTGCTGGTAATCTATTGACAACATACAATATTACCGATTCTGTTGGTATTGGTGTCGCTGCACCACAGTATAAACTTCATGTCGAAGGCGAAACTGACGATTATGAAGCAGTGGGTTACTTCAAAAACACTTCTTCGCCTGGTGATTATATCGACGGCTACGGTGTATATGGCGAATGTGCCAACGATGACTATTACGGCTATGGAGTGTATGGTGTCGGCGGATATGTCGGTGTCGAAGGTGATGTTTATCCCACTGGAAGCGACTATTATTATGGAGTCTATGGTTATGTAGA
>QNEG01000081.1 GCA_003645115.1 bacterium
AAATTTATGTCTGCTTCACGCACATGGTATCCAGGTAAGAATAATTTTAGGAGCGGGTCGAGAATAATCGCTTTCCGCAGTGTGAGCCATTTATGATTCTCTTTCAAATTGAAACTGAAATATTTTGGAGTGGACATTGTTTGTGCTAATAGTTAAATTATTCCCGATGAAATTTTGCCGATTTAACTTTTGTCATAGGAGAGCGATTATGAAACGAGATTTTCTTGCAGTGACCGATTTTACATCCAAAGAGATAAAGGATGTCCTGACTATCGCCAAAGTGGTGAAACATATGCATCGTTGGGGAGATGACCCTAAACCATTGGCAGGGAAGCATTCTGCCTTGATGTTTCGCAAGCCATCACTGCGAACCCGAGCCAGTTTCGAGACCGGTATCAGACAACTGGGAGCGAATACACTATTTTTCTCCGATAAGGAAATCGGTATGGGCGAGCGAGAAAGCATTCACGATGTGGCTAAAGTGATGTCCAGATATTTCGATTTGATTGTAATCCGAACATACGAACATAGCGAGATAGTAGAATTTGCAAAATACTGCGAGGTTCCAGTAGTGAATGCATTGACCGACCTATTGCATCCCTGCCAGATAATGGGCGATATTTTCACCATTATGGAATGCAAAAATAGAATCGACGATGTTTCTATCGCATATCTTGGCGATGGCGGAAATAATGTCGCCAATTCCTGGGTAAATTTAGCCAGTAGGATTCCGATAGATTTAAGGATAGGGACTACCGAGGACCGTCAGCCCGATGAGAAAATTCTCGAGAATGCTAAAAAGAATGGGGCATCGAAAATTACAATTACCGATAACCCTGTGGAGGCGGTGGATAATGTAGATGTAATTTACACCGATGTGTGGGCATCGATGGGCGAGAAAGAAAAAATCCAACAACGGCAAGAAAAACTCGCTAAATTCCAGGTAAATAATGAACTACTATCCAATGCCAAAGACGATGTAATATTTATGCATTGTCTTCCCGCAGAACGAGGACGCGAGGTCACCGATGAGGTTATGGATGGAGAACATTCTGTGGTGTTCGAGCAGGCAGAAAATAGATTGCACATCCAGAAAGCTATTATACTTCAGCTATTCGGCGAAAGATTCTAATACTTTTAAACCTCGATACTATGCAGAGTATGGGAGCGAGAGAAAATAATATTACACCAGATAGAAACACTATAGCTAATTATGAACGATATCGACCCATTACTTACCGATGATGATATAAGGCAATTGAGAAATTGCAATATATGTCCACGAGAATGTGGAGTAGATAGATTGCACAATCGTGGTGTGTGCGGTGCAGATTATCGAGTTGAAATATCCAGTGCAAATCTTCACTACGGCGAGGAACCGCCGATTTCCGGATTTCGAGGTTCTGGAACCATTTTCCTGACCCATTGCAATTTGAGTTGTATATATTGCCAGAATTATCCCATAAGTCAAATGGGAGTGGGAAAACCGATTACTATACAACAACTGGTGGATACTATACTAAAACTTCAAAGGAAAAACGCGCATAACATAAATTTCGTCACACCATCTCATTATGCTGTTCAGATTCGAAGAGCAATAATTATCGCTCGAGAGAATGGATTGAATATCCCTATCGTATATAACACCAGCGGATATGACAAACCGGAAACATTGGATTCACTGGATGGATTAGTGGAAATATTTATGCCTGATTTACGATATTATGAATCATCATCGGCGGAGAAATATTCTGGTGCGTCCAATTATGCAGAAATCTCTCGGAAAGCAGTGAAAAAAATGCACTCCATTGTCGGTGAACTCACACTAAATCCAGATGGAATAGCAGAAAAAGGATTGCTAATCCGGCTTTTGGTGCTGCCAGAGAATCTTTCTGGAACAGATAATACTCTTCGATGGATTGCACAAAATCTTGGCACTAATACTTATATCAGCCTGATGAGTCAATATTTTCCAGCACACAAGGCTAATCGGTTCCCACCATTGAATAGAAGAATTACAAAACGCGAATATAATAAAATCCTGAATGTGCTTTCTGAATTGGGTTTCCAGCGGGGATATACACAACCCATACCATAGTTTAGTCGATTAGTTCGAATATTATAAAAAAACTTTGCTATAAATTGAAATTAGCATTAAATTTTAAAAATCAATATTCGAGGGAGTATATGTGGGATAACAATACCCCAAAAAATTCGCTTACTTTTCGCGCACGGATGCATCAGATTATTTTCGAGGCGGATACTATCGCAGGAAAAATATTCGATATAATCCTGTTGATTGTTATTTTGCTCAGTGTAATAGTGGTTATGTTGGAAAGTGTCGCCTCTGTGGAATGGAAATACGGTAATTTCCTTCGAACCGCTGAATGGGTTTTCACTATTATATTTACAATAGAATATATATTGCGGTTATGGTGTGTGCGAAAATCATTGAAATATGCATTTAGTTTCTATGGAATAGTAGATTTCTTCGGATTCATCCCCACATACATAAGTATCTTTGTTCCGGGGACTCATTTCTTGATAGTAATCAGAATAATTCGTCTGGTGCGAATATTCCGAATATTCAAACTCACTCGCTATTTGCGGGAGGGACAAATTATGCTGAAGGCTATTCGTGCCAGTAAACCTAAAATTATAGTTTTTTTGGTATCCGTATTGACTGCGGTTATCACTATCGGTTCTATGATGTATCTTATCGAGGGTGCCGAGCACGGTTTTTCTAATATACCCAAAAGTATATATTGGGCAGTGGTCACTATGACAACGGTCGGTTATGGTGATATATCTCCACAGACACCATTGGGGCAATTCCTCTCTATGATAGTGATGATACTGGGATATGCAATAATCGCAGTGCCCACTGGAATTATTTCATTCGATATAATGAAAACAATACAAGATAAAGTCTCCACACAGGTTTGCCCGGAATGTAGCAGAGAGGGACACGATTCCGATGCTAAATATTGCAAATTTTGTGGAAGTAAACTATAAATACAGGAGGTAAAAATGTTCAGATGGATTTTATCGATTTTAATCCCCATAGTTTTGTTCGCCAATGGACTCACTACCCAGCCATTAGGTTCGCCTACCGATGTGATACACGATGGAAAAGTCTATCCATATTTGCGAACCACACCCCAGATGAGTATTTCCTCTTATGGTGAGCAGAAAAGGACAATTTCTCTTGCCCAGGATTCTATCCAGACTGTCCTTTTGCCTGGTGAAATGGTCTATATCCGGGTCGATGCCAACTCCGATGTAGTGGAAGCTGTCGATTCACGAGAACCCTTGCCCGAGGATTGCAATTCAGCGATAGATATATCACCGGTCTGGTTGAGAAACGATTTATATCAATCGTTTCGACATCTTCCCAGCGAGCGCGCCGAGGAATTGGCTGGCGAGATTTTAGCCGCTCCCGAGGAGCAAATAGATGAAATCGCATTCTGTGTGGCACATTTGTCCCCACAGGCATTAACCGATACCAGATTCGACACCGAATTACTCTCACTCAATGCATACTGGATTTACAGATTGGCAGATTCTTTGGACTATGTGGAATTGGTAGAATACGGTTCCGGTGATGATTGGCATACTACCACCGCATATTGGGTGGTATCGGAAGATTTAACCGACACTACTCTTATGGAGATTCCTCGAGAAATTTATTATTGGTTTGTGGTCCATCCTAAACTATCCGATGAAGCACCCAAGATGCGCGATATTCCATCCGATACACGGCAGATGACATTCGGTTATTTCTGGCGAGAATTCCTGTGGACCGACCCCGACGAGGAATGGAATTATACCGACGACGGAGAATATCCGCTGCTGGCGGATTGGATGAAGCAAGCAAAAGTGATGTGGATTCGCAATGATACAGTCCTTTCCGCCGATAGACCGATAGATTCCACTAATAGTGCGCTGGACATCGCTGGAGAATGGGTTTCTACCGTAATGCCATTCGAGCCGGGATACATTAGACCGATTCAACCCAATCAAATAGCGATAGCACATTATGGCAATTGCGGTGAGGTGCAGGATTTACTCGCCGCAGCCGCAAGAACAGCTTTACTCCCTGTGAATTGTGTGGGAACTATGCTTCAAGACCATGTGTGGAACGAGTTCTGGGATTACGAATATCCCGGCGAGCTATGGACCGAAGACCCCTGGCACTGCTATCAAGTGGATAGATGGGGTGGAGTTACATCGCTGGCTCCGAGTTGGGGAGGATACGATACAGATAGAGGTGGTTCCAAAAATGTGAATAACGCACTAACCTGGCGCGGCGATGGTTATATGCTCGACAGAACTCCGGCATATACTTATGTATGCACGCTGATTGTGGAAGTCCTGGATGCTTTCGATAATCCTGTCCCCGGCGCAGAAGTTCTGTTCGCATCGAATTATTACAATGATTCATCGGGTGCACTTTATTATGCCGATATTCGAGCTACCGATAAGGACGGAAAAGTAATAGTAGCTATGGGAGATAGTTGCCCATATTATTTCCGAGTAGATTCTCCTGTGGGAAGTTATCCCGAAGAAACCGGAGTAGTATCCGCATTTCCCGGTCTCGGTGAGGGTCTTTCTGTAGTCGGCGAAACTTATATCGCATCGGTCAATCTGAGCGGTGCATTGAGTAATTTGCCCATAACAGAATTAACTCCCACTACCGGTCCCAGAGAGTTAACTCTCACATTCCACGCTACCGATGAATACATTCGAGGGACAGGACGATTCGATAGTCAGGAAGGAACATATTCATATCGTTCTCCCGAGGGCAGAATGACTGTCTTTGTCTGCGATAGCGCCAATTTCCAGAACTATCTCGATGGTCTCGAATTCGATGCTTATGAATACCATTCTCGACAAACCGAGGGAGAATTGGTATTGGAATTGCCCACCAGAGATGTATGGTATGCAGTGGCATCTGCCGAGGAAATGGTGACCAATGATAATTTGATTTTTATGAAAGCAGAACTCAATATTGCTCCAGGTGTCCAGGAAGTGAAAATCCCGGATAAATTACGATTGACTATTACCCCGAATCCATTTAATTCTGCTTGTAGAATAGAAATCGGCGATGGATTCGACACTGGACGATTGAAAATTTTGGATATCACCGGCAAAGTAGTAAAAGATATCCCAGTGAAATCATCAGAGGAAATTATCTGGAATGGAGAAAAAGAATCCGGCGTATATTTGGTGAAACTGATTACGGATAATTTCCAATCGGAGAAAAAAATTGTTTTGCTAAAATAAATATAATGTAAATTTAAGGAATATCTGTAAAATAGTCCAATTTATGTGTCATTGCGCAAATTTTCGGCTTGTCGGGAAATAAAACAATCTTGATAACTTATTGTCAGACAATAAGATAAAATTACCGTCCCCCCGATAAGTCGGAAGCGAACTCGCAATGAAAACAACTTCGATTTTGCAGGATGTATAAAATAATACAATCAGTGGAGAATTATTATGGAATATCCAAATCTTGCACCGATATTGAACAATTTACAGGTTCTGATTCTGGATGTGGACGGTGTGCTCACCGCAGGCGGAATCATATATAATTCCAGCGGTGAGGAGGAGAAAATATTCGATGTAAAAGATGGACTCGGTCTGGTGATGCTCAAAGGTATGAATATTTCCACAGCGATTATCACCGGCAGAAGTTCTGGAATAGTGGAAAGAAGAGCCGGTGAATTGGGAATCGATTATGTGTTGCAGGGATATCCCATAAAATTGCCAGCTTACGAGAAATTGAAGCGGGAATTGTCATTGCCCGATATAGCATTCGGATTTGTAGGCGACGATTTAATCGACTTGGATGTAATGCGGTATGTGGGATTTGCGGCAGCGCCGTCCGATGCTCACCAATCACTAAAAAATATGGCTCATTATGTGTGCAGAAACCGAAGTGGAGCCGGTGCAGTTAGAGAAATTGTAGATTTAATTATAGCATTCAGGCGAGCAGAATTCGGTGCGCTCGATTATATCCCACCCAAAATACTGGAACACTGGCAAGATATTATCTGGGAAAGACAAACCGGAAATCCTAATTACGGAGAGTAATATGCGGGTTTGTGTGATAATACCAGCATATCAGGCTGAAAAGTCATTGCCTCAACTTTTGGCGCAAATGGAAAAAGTATTCCCATTGAATGATGTGTTAGTAGTGGATGATGGTTCTACCGATGGGACTGGCGAAATCTGCCGTCGGTCCGATGTAAATCTGCTTACATTGAATAAGAACCGTGGCAAGGGTTATGCTCTTCGCACAGGTTTTAAATGGGCAATCGATTCCGGATACGATGCTGTTATCACTGTGGATGCCGATTTGCAGCATCCACCAAATCTTATTCCCCAGTTTACCATGGCTCTTAACAATGGCGCCGATGTGGTTATCGGCAACAGGATGAGAGACATTTCCACTATGCCCATAGAACGTAGGGTCAGCAATTTTCTATCATCATTCTGGGTATCATTGTTAGCGGGGAAAAAACTGCCCGATAGTCAATGTGGATTTCGAGCGATAAAAAAATGGGTTCTACAAAAAGCCAGACTCCATTTCAATAGATATCAAGCTGAAAGTGAATTACTGATAGAATGTTGTCGAATGGGGGCGAATATTAAATTCATTTCTATTCCCACTATCTACAATGGATGTAAGAGCTATTTTCATCCGATTTTGGACACAGCGAGGTTTATTTTTTTCGTGCTAACATAC
>QNEG01000082.1 GCA_003645115.1 bacterium
AACTATATGATATACAATAAGATATACAATTTAACAAAAATAAAAACACTTGATATAGACTTTCTTTTTCATAGATTGATAATGAGAAAAAGGATAAAAAACGGGCGAGGATACTATGAAAAACAAGGACAAAAAGAATGAGGAAAAATTGATGGCAAAAATTGAAAATCTGCAAAGAGAGGTATCCGATAAACAGGATACAATCGATTTGCTAAAAAAAGAATATCGCAATATCAAACAATATCTCGCCATCACCGATACCATATTTGTGATGCTGGATAGAGAGCAAAATGTCTCACTGATAAACCCAAAAGGCTGTGAAATACTGGGTTGGACCGAGGATGAAATATTAGGGAAAAATTGGTTCGATTTGTGCATACCAGATAGTATTCGTGAAAAGGTCAAGAAAGTATTCTATAAAATAATTTCTGGCGAAGTGGAACCAGTAAAATACTATGAAAACTATGTCCTGACCAAAGATAAGAAAAAAAGATTGATTGCTTGGCATAATGATATCTACAGGGATAAACAGGGCAATATAATAGGAACAGTTAGTTCGGGAATAGACATCACACAAATTAAAAAATTAGAAAATATTCACAGGGAATTGGAGAAACAATATGAACAGATATTCAATTCGATGAATGAGGGATTCATAGTTTGTGAATTGGTCTTCGATGAAAAAAATCGACCGATAAATTACAAGATATTGGATGCCAACCCCGTTTTCGTAAAGATGCTCCAGTCGAGTAATGAGGAAATTATCGGAAAAAATATCACCGAAATACTCGGCACTGGGGAACCATATTATCTGGATATTTTTTCCAACATAACAGAATCCCAAACGCCCATATCATTCGAATCATATCTCGTCCCTCTGAAAAAATATTTTAAATTATATGCATTCCCGCATCAGGAAAATCAGTTCTGCGTGATCTTTTCTGATATCACCGACTTGAAAGAAAATCAGGAAAAATTGGTCCAACTGAATTCCATTTTACATTCTATCCGAAATGTGAACCAGTTGATTACTCGAGAAAGAGATATTCATAAACTAATCGAGAAATCTTGTAAAATTATGGTAGGCGCCGGAGATTACTATGAATTTTGCTGGATTGTGCTGTTCGACCAGAATGGAAACATAGTAGATTACGCTCAAAACGGTGTGGAAACACAGTTCGATATTTTTGTAAAACAAATGAAAACAGGAAAAATACCGGTATGTATCCAGCAAGTATTGAAATCGAATGAATATGTGGAATGTTGTCATAATGATAAGGATTGTAAAGATTGCCCAATTAGACCGAAGTATCAGAATAAATTGCTATTAGTCCCAATGAATCATCAGGGAGTGAATTATGGGATTATGGCGGTATCCACTAATCTATACCAGCAAATATATGATGAGGAAAAATCTTTCCTCGAGGAAATTACTGGAGATATTGCTTATGCTATACATCATTCCAAATTAGAACAAAATATTCGTGAAAGCGAGATTAAATATCGCACAGTATTTGAAAACACTGGAACAGCAACCTGTATATTAGAAAATGATGGAACTATATCATTTGCTAATAATAAATTTGCAGAATTGACCGGTTATCCACTGGAAGCAATACTGAATAAAAAGACCTGGATGGAATTTGTGGTGGAGGAAGATTTACAGAGGATGCTCTATCAACATAAATTGAGACGAAAAAGTCCAGAAAAAGCACTCAGGGAATACGAATTTAGATTTATAGATAGGCAAAAAAATATCAAGTATATACATTTATACATCGATATTATTCCGGGAACGGACAAAAGTATAGCTTCGCTTTTAGATATTACCGAACAAAAACAAGCACAGAAGGAACTCGAGAAATCACTCAAAGCATGGAATAGCACATTCAATGCAATTTCGGACATTGTTTGCGTAATAACCGACGATCATCGATTCATCCAAATAAATTCGGCTGGTTGTGAGGCACTCGGTTTGCCAGCGGAAGAAATAATCGGGAAAAAATGCTACGAATTAATTCATAATACCAATGCTCCAATTCCAGTTTGCCCCTGTAAACATACAATAGAAACATTGGAACCCTCCGCTAATGAATATGAGGAAAACGGTCGATATTATGAATTAGTCGCATGGCCCATCATAGATTCAGATGGTAATATAGAAGCTTTCGCACACATCATCAGAGATATCACCGATAAGAAAAAAGCTCAAAAAAGCATTCGAGAGGAAAAAGAGAAGCTTAAGGTTACTATAGAAAGCATCGGCGATGCGGTTATTACTACGGATGTGGATGGAAAAATTACATTGATGAATTATGTAGCGGAGGAACTTACTGGATGGTCATCCGAAGAGGCAATAGGAAAACCGTTAACGGAAATATTCAATATAATAAGCGAGGAAACTGGCGAAAGATGTGAAAATCCAGTGGAGAAAGTTATCCAATCGGGAAAGATAGTGGGTTTAGCAAATAGCACTATATTAATTTCCAAAAATGGCACTAGAAGAAGAATCGCCGACAGCGGTGCTCCAATACGCGACGAACAGGGGAATATTTTCGGTGTAGTCCTGGTATTTCGTGATATCACTGAAGATATAAAAACTCGACAGGAATTGCAAAAAATGAACAGATTGGAATCGCTCGGCGTGTTAGCTGGCGGAATCGCTCACGATTTTAATAATATGCTCACCGCTATTATGCTAAATATCTCTCATTCCAAGATACTTTCGGAGGAAGGCTCGAAAATATATAAATTGCTCGATGACACGGAGAAAGCCGCAATGAGAGCACAATCCCTGACCGAAAAATTACTAACTTTCTCCAAAGGTGGAAGTCCGGTGAAAGAAACTATGGAAATTCAGAAAGTAGTGAGAGAATCGGCAGATTTTGTTTTAAGTGGTTCCAATACTATCTGTAAATACTCTATTCCCGAAGATATATGGCTGGTGGATGCCGATGCCGGGCAGATATCTCAAGCCATACAGAATATTATAATAAATGCCGACCAGGCTATGCCAGAGGGCGGAACTATAAAACTGGATATGGAAAATGTTTTAGTGGATAAGGGAACTAATCTACCCCTCACTCCGGGAAGATATGTAAAAATTTCCATTCAGGATGAAGGAATAGGAATTCCAAAAGATTATATTACCAAAATTTTCGACCCATATTTTACCACAAAGCAGAAAGGGAATGGACTGGGATTGGCGATTACATATTCTATTATTAAAAAACACGATGGATATATAAGCTTGGACTCGAAAGTGGGCAAGGGAACTACAATAGATATATATCTGCCAGCATCAGAGGCAGGGGAACAAAAAATCAAAATGGGTAGAAAAAAGATAACCACAGAGCCAGCAAAAATACTCCTTATGGACGATGAAGAACAAATTTTGGAAATAGTGAAAAGCATACTGGAATCCGTTGGACACAAAGTAGAAACCGCAATAAATGGTAAGATAGCCATAGAAAAATACTCTAAAGCAAAGGAACAAGGGAAACCATTCGATGTGGTAATATTAGACCTGACTGTTCCCGGTGCGATGGGCGGAAAAGAAGCCATAAAGGAACTAATCCAGATAGAACCCGATATAAAAGCGATAGTCTCCAGCGGATATTCTAATGATCCGGTTATGGCAAATTACAAGGAATACGGTTTCTCGGCTATATTATCGAAACCATACAGACCAAATCAAATAATTGAAATTGTGGCAGAGATTATTTCCAAATCGAGGAAAGATTAAACAGACTATCTCATACCCGTCATTGGGAGCAATTTTGAGACAAACTCTACATAAGATTAGCTCTCTTGCGAAGTATCCATTCCACACTCAGCGATACCACAACTATAATCAATAGCCATAGTGAATTCCATAATTCTTTTTCCGTAGTCCAGCTTTGCATTCGTGGTTTTATGTGGATATTTGGGATTAGTTTTTCTACCGAATCGATAGGGACATAGATTCCGCCGGAAAGCTCGGATATCGCCTGAAGAGTAGCTCTATCTTGATTGGTCTGTGCATATTCTATCTGAAATTCCTCCACCATAAAACTGGTTCTGGACTCGCTTATCTTTTCCCCAGAATCCATCGCAATACCGTGAATATTATATTTGCCTTGCTCCAATGATGGCAACTGGAGTTCATACACTCCGTTTTCTACCTCACTCATCTCCATTGTGAAAGATTCCGCACTATCTCCGTTTTGTCTGGTAAGTGTCAATTGGATAGTGGCACCGGAAATGGGTTTATTGCTCAAATCACGCAGTGATGCCGAAATAATAATCGGTTCGCCACTACGATATACTTGCTTGCCCGGTTTTAATACAAACCGACTGATTTTCTCTTTCGCCACCAGATATTGTGCCAGATTGTTCACCAGATTAGTATATAAATTTGTTTTCCTACCAAATCCAACCGGCAGGAAACCCCATTTCCATATAGGCGATGCACACAATACCGCACTACGACCATAACCGATTTCTCCCACCGATAGTATGGGATTATTCGTTTCCGGATGAACCATAAGAATGGAACCCCAGTCGCTGGGTTCTGATAACACATAGCCTATAAATGGTGGCATCGCAGAAAGTTGGTCGGAGATATTTTCTCCTGTTTGAGCTATTTGCATAACTGGATGTGAAAATCCATCACCGGATAAAACAGGAACGAATTGTTCTGTCACGAATGATGATTTTATATGGACGGGCAATATTTCATTTAATTTTTTTATCGCATCAAAACGAGGGATAGAATCATCCAACATTAAAAACACCGACCCACCGGATTTCACATAATCCACCAATGCCTCTGCTACGCGCATTGTCAATATAGGCGTAGAATGTATAAAAATTATTGCATCGTATTCTCCCAATTTAGCGGTATCATCGGGAAATTTTCGAAACGGGACATTTCCACCGCCTCGCTGGATGAACAGCGAAGTTTCCAGGTGTTCATCTCTATCCAGAGTCCTGCGGAGGAATGCCAACTCGAATGATGGATGGTCACAGGCAAGCAGAATTCTTTTCCTGGCGGGTAAAACTTTCAAGGGAACACTCCGTGAATTATTGGAAACGGAGATTTCACCGCTCAACTGCGGAATTCGAACAGTATAATATTGCAATCCAGGTTCCTTGGGAGTCACCTCGAATTTCACCGGAACAGATTGTCCCGATGCAGGTAATTGCACATTTTGCTCGCCGATTTTGTTATTCTCTTTCCACAATGACACATTAGTTTTCACACCATCCAATCGCCAGGCACGGATATGCGCCACTATTGGAGTGCTTTCTTCAGTATAGGCGATTGGATTGGATAATACTTGCGCCACCGACACATCTGGCACCGGTTCCGGATCGCCGACTCCTACCGAATGCACAGGAAATGGTAAAGTCGCAGATACCGATATAGGATCTACTCCGATATTACTTTGACCATCGCTAACCAGCAGCACAGCGCCTACCTCGAGATATTGAGCGGTATCTCGAACCGCAGAAAGAACCTCGCCGATACCGGTTACATTGCCAGAAAAATCCAGTTTGCCCAATGGAAATATAGAATCAGAAAAACCGAATGCGTAAATTGTATATTTATCCTCGATTTTGCTCCATACATCAGATTTAAGGAAATTGGCTATTTTCTTCGTTCTATCACCCCATCTGTCCTGGATAGTGATACTTTCGGTATTGTCTATCAATGCCACCACCGATGGGATAATTTTTCTCTTATTAAATGCGAGGAAAACAGGGTCGGCGAGCATAAATACTATCGCTGCGATAGCTATAAATCGCAGTATAGTCAGTATCCATCGCAATACTGACTTGATAGCGGGGTTAGTTCGACGATATACCCAATATGCTCCCAATGCACCTATTATCAGCGCCAGGATTAGTGAAAATCTGTGAGGATTGCGAAAGAATATGTGGAAGAGACCTGAATCCATATACTATTGCCTTGCCATAGGTGCGTGAATTTCTTCTTCTTTTCGATTTTCGATTTCATCCGTCTCAAAATGTCCTTCCTCGAGAACACCACCATTGGAGGACATAAGATAGCGGAACCAACCGGTATCGGTGTATTCTCGTCTATGTTTGATGAACGGTATAATTCGAGTAAAAGTATGGTCGGCGAGAACCAGCGGGGTTAACAATAGTATCAGCATATCTCGAGTGAAATTTTTGTGCGGATAATAATTATTTTCGATTGCTAATTTTAGTTTGTAATTTACTCCCTCCCGAAGCACCAATTGAGAAATCCCGAATAATCCCGGTTTATATTCGAGTATTTTCTTCTGTGATGGAGTATAAGTATGGACGATTTTTGGCAATTCCGGGCGTGGACCCACGAAACCCATATCTCCCTTGATTATATTCCACAATTGAGGCACTTCATCTATTCCAGTAGCCCGAATAAATCTGCAAACGGGAGAAAATCTGGGGTCGTTCACTTGAGTGTGCGGCGGGAAAAGTCCATTGGCATTCTTGCGCATAGTCCGGAGTTTGTATAAAGTAAATACCCTGCCATCTTTCCCGATTCGTTTCTGACGGAATATTATTTTCCCCGGCGAATCTATCTGCACTATCAATACAGCGATCAGGAAAAATGGGAATAACAACAACAGCAAAATTACCGCCCCAAATAATTCCAGTATTCTTGTGATTTTTCTACCCATATTAAATGAATGATAATCAAAATCCCGATTTAAGCAAGAATTTTATGAT
>QNEG01000083.1 GCA_003645115.1 bacterium
ATCCCGAAAGAAACTCCGATAATAGTTGTGGACATACACGGCGAGGCAACATCGGAAAAAGTAGCTATGGGGAAATTCCTGGATGGAAAAGTTTCCGCAGTAATCGGGACTCACACTCACATTCAGACCGCCGATGAGAAAATATTGCCCGAAGGCACCGCATATATCACCGATTGTGGAATGACCGGACCGCACGATTCGGTTATCGGCGTGAAAAGTAATCTAATATTAGAGCATTTTCTCAAATCTGTTCAGGTGCGTTTCGAGCCGGCATCGGAGGGTGTGCGCATTCAAGGTGTATTTATAAAGGTTGACCCAGAAACTGGCAAGGCTACTTATATCGAGCGACTGGATATGAATCTAAACAATGCCTCCGACAGTAGTGTATGATTATTATAGAGAGTTATCTCAAAACTGCTAACCAGACTTAACCTTGTCGAGATACATCGACCAGTCAGGGAGAAATTGATTTCTATTTTCACTCTAAAGAGAAACTGCTTTAAAATTTCGGGAAAGAAGTTATAAAAATGAGGGGATAAAGCCCCAACAAGCATAAATTACCTATATTTCAGGTATTGAGTTTTAAGGCAGACTATAGGGCAGTCTATAAAATGACTTGCTTATTCTTCTATGGCGATTACATAAGGTAATCCTCGATATTGCTCCTTATAATCGAGTCCATAACCTACCACAAATTTATCAGGTATCTCGAAGCCCACAAATTTCAATGGAGTGTGAAATTCTCTGCGAGCCATCTTGGACAGGAATGTCATCACTTCTATTTTTTTAGGCTGGCGAATTTGGAGCAATTGTTGAAGATAGTGAAGCGTGAGTCCGGTATCTACTATATCCTCCACCAGCAAAATAGTCCTGCCCTTAATCGGTTCATCCAAATCCTTGAGTAGTTTCACTACTCCGCTGGTAGATGTAGCATCGCCATAGGATGAGGTGGCAATAAAATCTATCTGGTGAGGGAATTCGAAATTCCTGACCAAATCAGAAGCGAACACGAACGCACCTTTTAATACTACCACTACCAACGGATTTTCATCGCCCAATTCTTTCTCCACTTCCCCAGCTAATTGAGGAATTCGTTTCCCTATTTGCTCCTCAGAAATTATTATCTGGTGTGGTGGCAATTCCATTTTGCTCCTTTGTTTTTGGAAATAATTAAGCGGAAAATAATATCTGTCAAGTGTTCTCTGACCGATTGGCAAAATTTTCCAATTCATGGATTTCCTGTGGAGTGAGTTTCCTATATTTTCCCAATTCTAAATTGTCGATACTCACCGGACCGAAACTTAACCGATGTAATTTATTTACTTTACTGCCCAATGCTTGAAATATTCTCCTGACTTCTCGCCAGCGACCCTCATATAATTCCAGCATTACATATTCCCCATCGATTTGAATATTCCCTACATTTACTTTGCGTCCATCCAGCAATGGTCCATTTTTCAATACTGCACCAGCGTCATCGGGAATAGCACAATCCAGCACAATTTCATAAACTCGGGGAATATTGCTTCGAAGTAACCGACTAGTTAAATCTCCGTTATTAGTAAACAGCAATGCGCCGGTGGTATTTACATCCAATCTGCCCACATAGTTCAGGTGGGCATACTTTTTCGGCAACAGTTGAAACACTGTGCGGTCGCCACGGCGGGAACAAATATATCCAGTGGGTTTATTCAATACGATATATTCATAACAGAGTTCGCTGGGAACAATTTTTTCTCCGCGAACATAGACATTTTGTTTTTTGGTGTCTATGATTTCGCCCAATTTCGCAAGCCTATCATCTATTCTTACTTCGCCATTTTTGATGAGCTTATCTGCCTGCCGACGACTCAACCCGCAATATCTTTGAACATATTTATTTATCCGCAATTTTGACATAACTGAAATTACAATAATTTAGTCGAATTAGCAAGATTATTATCTACACATTGTGGCAGTCGGTCTCAATCCAGGAAATTCATTTTGTCATTCTATTGTCCCTTTTATCCCGCCGGGGTGGGACAACGATGCCGACTTGTCGGCAGAGTAGGGGAATAATCCGGACACCCGATAAATCACTCCCGAATGGATATAATGATTACCAGTGCTATTACTGTCAAGATTGCGCCGGTGGAAAATACTACTTTGGGTGAGAACAGTTCCCATAATGTTCCTGCTAATAATCCTGCTGGAAGGTCTGCGATACCGATACCGGTGTGATACATTCCCAGTGCAGTGCCTCGAATATCCTCTGGTGAATAATCGCTGACTAATGCTCGAGCAGTGGCATTGGTAAACCCCATATGAAGTCCGTAAATAGCCATAAGAATCCACGCCCACACGGAAGCATTAAGAAATGCCATTCCCAGTGCGGTGAAAATATACATTACCAAACCAATATTATATACAGTCTTTTTGCCGATTTTATCCGCCCAAATACCAGCAGGATAAGAAACCGCAAAATACACTATGTTGTATAACAGATATACCAGCGGAATCAATGCCATCGCTATTCCCATCTCTCTTATCCGAAGTAAAAAGAATGTGAATGTATAGTTTCCCACTCCAAAAATAAATGTTGCCATAATCAGCAGTCGAAGTTTTTTCGGCAATGTGCGCCAGGAAAATTTCAATTTCTTTGTTTGGGTATTCTGCCTTTTCTCTTTGGTGCCGAACACTATACACATTATACCGAATAAAGCTGGTATAACTGCCAGCAGAAAAATAGTGCGATGACTTTGTGGACCGAGAATAAATTTCATAAGTATAAATACAGTCAATGTGCCGAACAATGCACCCAATGTATCCATAGCTCGATGGAATCCGAAGGAGCGTCCTGTTCGGTCTTTTTCCGCCGATGATGCTATCAATGCATCACGGGGTGCAGTGCGAATTCCTTTGCCTATCCTGTCTCCGACACGAACAGAAAATACCGCCAGCCAACTATTTGCTATCGCCAGAAATGGTTTCACTATCGCGGAAAGAGAATAACCACTAACCGCTAACATCTTTCTTTTTCCAATTTTGTCAGAGATATAGCCTGAAAAGACTTTTAATATAGATGCCAGACTTTGTGCCACTCCATCAATGAATCCGATTAAATATTTGGGAATTCCCAAAATTTCTGCCATAAACGCTGGCAATATTGGGAATATCATCTCGCTGGACCAGTCATTAAAGAAACTGGTCAATCCCAGCCAGAATACATTTCGGTCTATTTTATTTTTGCTATCCCAGTCCATTTTATTATAAGCAATCAAATTTATGTTTGCATTTTATTATGTCAAAGGTAAATTTGTGTTTATGGAAACTGGGAAATCGAGTCATTTAAAAAGAAAACTGGGCACATTCGATGTTTTTTCTATCGCCGCTGGTGCGATGATATCCTCGGGAATATTTATCCTACCCGGATTAGCTCATTCTCAAGCTGGTCCTGCGGCTGCATTTTCATACTTATTAGCTGGATGTCTTGCTGCTACCGGCGTGCTCTCACAGGCAGAACTCGCCAGTGCTATGCCTCGAGCAGGAGGCACTTATTTCTATATCACCAGAACACTCGGTCCCGGTGTAGGAACTTCAGCGGGAATATTGTTATGGTTATCGCTCGCTGCCAAGAGTTCGTTCGCTCTACTGGGAATGGCAGTATTTACTCAATTCATTACCTCTATCGATATACAATACATAGCGATGGGGTTTACGGTTATATTCGTAGTATTAAATATATTGGGAGTTCGTGAAGCAGCAAAATTTCAGGTCACTTTGGTAACTGGTCTATTACTATTGATGGTATTTTATTTTATTGCTGGAGCACCAGCTATGGAAGCGGATAAAATATTGCCATTTGTTCCAAAGGGCTGGAAAGCGGTGTTTTCTACTGCGGGATTCGTATTCGTTTCCTACGGCGGAATATTGAAAGTAGCTGCTTTGGCTGAAGAGGTAAGGGATCCAGGGAAAACTATACCCACAGCGATGTTGCTCGCTCTAATTTGTATTACCATACTATATACACTAGTGGTTCTGGTAACTGCCGGTGTATTGGAGGGTTCTGTTCTGGATGCTTCTCTTACGCCATTATATGATGGTGCGGTGCAATTCTTTGGAAAACCCGGTGGAATACTTATGGCTATCGCAGCTATATTGGCATTTGTATCCACTGCCAATGCCGGTATTATGGCTGCATCTCGATATCCAGTGGCGATGGCGAGAGATAGACTAATTCCGCCATTTTTCTCCAGGGTCAGAAAGAAAAAGAGAACACCATATATATCAATAATAATCACCGGCACAATAATGATTGCGGTTCTTTTATTAGGAATAGAGTCATTGGTGAAATTCGCTTCCACTATTTTGATACTTACTTTTATGTTCGACAATATGAATGTAATCATAATGAGAGAAAGCAGAATCTATAATTATTTACCGCAATTTAAGTCGCCATTTTATCCCTGGGTTCAAATTGCTGGTATAATTGGATGTGGATTATTGATAATAGAGATAGGTATTTTACACATCGGAATGTCATTAGGCACTGTGCTGTTAGGATATGTATGGTATTTTTTCTATGGCAGACTTCGAACTGCCAGAGATTCCGCATTAGCCAGATTGCTGGCAAGAATTAGTTCGGTAAAACTCACCAGGAACTTACTGGAGACCGAACTTCGCCACATAATTCGTGAACGAGATGGAATAGTCGCCGATAGATATGATGAACTAATAGAATCCGCGCCAGTATTGGATATTCAGGGACAAATTTCTATGGAGGAATTTTTTCATCGAGTAGCAGAAAAATTGGAAAGACCACTAAAAGAAAACAGGGATAAAATATTTGAACTATTGATGGAACGAGAACAGGAATCCACTACTGTAATTCATCCGGGATTGGCTATTCCACATATTATAGTGCCGGGAGAGAAAAAATTTGCCATATTATTAGGTCGAGCCAAGGAGGGAATAATATTTCCGGATAGCCCCGAACCGGTCAATATTGCAATTGTTATGGCAGGAACGAGGGATGAGCGAAATTTCTATCTTAAGGCATTAGCCGCTACTGTGGAGGCAGTCAATTCTACAAAATTCGAGAAGGATTGGCTCACAGCAAGAGATGAACACTCTCTGAAAGATATTATAATATTTGCAAGGGAAAGAAGATTTGTATAATATATACTTAAATCAATGAGGAGGGATTATGGCTATCACTGAGAAAACATATTGGGATAGCAGAACAGCTTTCATTCTCGCAGCTATCGGTTCGGCTATCGGACTGGGAAATATCTGGCGGTTCCCTTTCATTTGCTACAAATACGGCGGTGGAGCATTTCTGGTCGCCTATATAATCACTCTATTGATTGCGGGTATCCCACTGTTGATATTGGAATTCGCACTGGGACAAAGAATAGGCGGTTCGGCGCCAACTGCCACCGGAAAATTGAACAAAAATTTCGCCTGGCTGGGATGGTTTGCTATTTTCGTGGGATTTATTATCACTACTTACTATTCTGTGATAATGTCCTGGTCGGCGAATTATCTGATTCATTCGTTCTCATTAGCATGGGGAGATACACCTCGAGCATTCTTCTATGAAAATGTGCTGGGATTATCCGATGGAATATTCAATCTCGGTTCGCCCAGACCCTGGCTAATAGTGGGATTGATAGTATGCTGGATATGGATAATATTATCTATATGGAAAGGCGCCAGGACTGTCAGTAAGGTGGTATATGTGACCGTGATTTTACCCTGGTTGATATTGATAGTGCTGGTAATCGGTGGACTCACTCTGGATGGCGCAGTGGATGGAGTCCGATATTATCTCACTCCAGTCTGGAGTAAATTGGCAGACCCAGAACTATGGCAGGCAGCATTTACTCAAGTATTTTTCTCATTATCTGTGGGGTTTGGAGTAATGATTGCCTATGCCAGCTTTCTTCCACCGAAATCCGATGTGGTGAATAATGCGTTCATAATCGGTCTCGCCGATGCCACCACTGCTTTCGTGGGCGGTTTCGCTGTTTTCTCCGCTCTGGGATATTATGCAAATATTCAGGGTGTTTCAGTCGCCGAGGTGATGAAAAGCGGTCCAGAACTCGCTTTCGTTACATATCCGGCAATAATAAATCATATCCCATTGGCGCCACTTATCGGAGTGTTATTTTTCTTGATGTTGCTGACTCTGGCAATAGATTCCGCATTCTCGTTGGTGGAGGCTGTAGTAGCTGGATTTATGGAAACATTCGGCATCACCAGAATTAAGACTAATTTACTAGTGGGTGGATTCGCTTTCATAATCGGGATACTTTACACCACGCGCGCTGGATTATACTGGCTGGATGTAGTGGATTATTATATGTGTTTCTTCGGATTATTCGCAGTTGCGTTCCTGGAGGCTCTCGCTGTGGGATGGTTTTACGATACAGAAAATTTGCGAAAGAAAATAAATAAAAATTCTATGGTTCACATAGGTAAATGGTGGAATGTGGCAGTGAAAATCATCGTGCCGGTCTCGGCGTTTATATTGCTTATAATTTCCATAGTTGGCAGGATAAAATCTTCCTATGGCGATTATCCACGAATCGCAGAATTATTGGGTGGCTGGATACCAATAGTGGTTGCAATTCTGGGTGGAGTAGCACTGGGACGAGAAACGATTGGCGTGATAAGGAAGGTGATGAAAAAAAAATTAGAGTACTC
>QNEG01000084.1 GCA_003645115.1 bacterium
CCCTCAGACTTCAAACTACCATTTTCATTTTTCGCCTCTTCTCATCCAATTTATTCTCATTCGCTTCCGCTTCCAAATAAATCTTTCAAATCGGATTTCGCAAGAAAAAAATGTCTGAACCACGGATTACGCGGATTAAACTGATTACACAGATTTCCCGCATCTCGAACGCCGACTAACGCAATCCACGAAATCCGTTGAATCTAATGATATGATTCTGATGAACCCCCTGCTCATTCGCTTCGCTCATTCGCTGTCCCCCTTATTAAGGGGGACAAAATTCGTGTAGCGCAAGCGGAGCGAATTTAGGGGGTTAATCCGTTGAAACTGTTGAATCTGTGGTTCATATTGTTTTTCATTTTCTCTTCCAAAATCTACCTCATTACATCCCTTTCGCAAGAAAAAACATTAAAATAATTGATTTACCCGTGATGATTTATGTCTTTTTCGTTTGGGAGAAAATGAATTTCGTTTTCGCAGAAATAAAAATTTCTTTCGCAGAAACGCTCAACCACACTGTTTTGGGGCGAATTAGGGAATAAAGACTCCCAAAGGTGTAAACACTGCTACTACTGCGGAAATATACGCAGCACAGGGAAAAACCGAAAAAGCGATAGAGATATACGAAAAAGTTTTAGCTCGAACCGATATATTCAAACACGATAGAGAAATCTATCAAAATCGATTGGAATTGTTAAAGAAACGATTGAAAGAATCTTAAGCGGATTAAGATTCATCTTTCCCCAAAAAAATACTTGCGCTACGATTCAATATAAACGATAATTTTATATTAGTTAGTAAATGCAATTTTTACACCGATTAATTGAACGAAAATAGGAGGATAAGATGGCACACAAAAAGGGAGTAGGCAGTTCACGAAATGGTCGTGATAGTATAGGCAAGCGGTTAGGAGTCAAGAAATTCGCCGGCGAATTCGTCAGGACTGGTAATATTTTGGTTCGTCAACGAGGAACAAAATTCCATCCGGGAATTAATGTCTCACGAGGCAAAGATGATACTTTATATTCTCTCGCCGATGGATATGTGAAATTTGGACGCAATCGGTTCGGGAAAAAAACTATATCTGTATTGCCGACATAATAAGGATGGACATCCAAAATCACAATTATCACATCCGGTGGTATCATTTTGCTATATTAATTCTCATCCCATCGGTCGTGAAATTTTTATTGATTCCTTATTATATCGGTGCAGATGATGCTTATATTTACTTGCGTTATGCCCAAAATATTGTCTCTGGTAATGGATGGTCATTTAATATCGGTGAACCAACATATGGGATAACAAGCCCTGCCTGGATGTTAATAATGGCAACCGGTAAAAAACTTGGGTTGGATGCTGTGAATTTTGCAATGTTTATCTCCATACTTTTTTGGACAGCTATACCGTTAATCATTTTCTCGATATCAAAAAAAATAAGCCAATCCAATATAATAGCTTATCTCGCTGCAATTCTGGTGGCATCCGATCCGTGGATGATTCGATGGTCGGGAACTATAATGGAAACTGCTGCCGCAACTTTTTGTGCTACTTTATTTTTTTTATTGCTAATTTCTGCAAAAAGCTCAAAAGGCATATATGGAGCTTTCCTATGGGCAGGAATATCCATCCTATTTCGTCCAGAACTCACATTATTATTACCCATTGCGATTTTATGGCTAATTTTTTCTCATAAAGCTAATTTCAAGGTAATATTAATCTCTGCTATAATATGGTTGGTTCCGGTTATCCCCTGGTTATACTATGCATATATGCAATTCGGGACTATAATCCCGAATACTGCAATAAAAATGGGAGGATTCCTGGGATTTTCCACTAACACAGCGGTTCAAATTGCTAAAGTTATATCTATATATTTACCCGGTCTTTTGGTCGCAATTTTTCTCGAAGGAACAAATATATTCAAAACTATAAAAAAATACTGGTTCCCACTGGCTTTCTTTTTCTCACTCATCCTGTTCTATGTTGTCAAAACAAATGGGCTTCAAAGTCCCGCGAGATATCTATTGCCAGCACTGCCATTCTTTATTCTATTTATAACCGGAATATTTCAAGCTAATAGGAAAAAAATTATTGCATTTCTTATTGTTTCTGTTATTTTTTATTGTTTAGTTCTCGGATTATTGATAGTTCCGACATTACGGATATACAAAGATGGTTATTTGGCGGCGCATAAGCAGACCGGATTATGGATTAAGGAAAATACTCCACCCGATACTAAAATAGCAGTATTTCTTGACATCGGTGTAATTGGATATTATTCGAATAGATATATTTACGATATGGGAATGCTAATTACTCCAGAAATTGCGAACTATGAATCCAGAAAACAATTTCTGTTTGAAAAAAGACCTGAATATATAGTGTTTACACAAAGAAATACACCAATAAGTCAATATAAGTCGTTATGTTTGGGGGAATATCTTATACCGATATTTAGCTATACCATACCAAAACCCGGAGTGGGAAAACAAAGGACTGTATATATAGAACTTTTCAAAATCGATTGGAATAAAGTCGAGAAGGAGATAAGAGATGTATAAGGAATATACCACAATCACCGAGGTAGCGGGACCATTGTTGCTTGTGGAGGGTGTAGAAGGCGCTACATACGAGGAACTGGTTCAGATAACTTTGCCAGATAATTCCACTCGACGAGGCAAAGTATTAGAAATAGATTACGACAAAGCATTGGTGCAATTATTCGAGGGCGCTTCTGGTGTAGATGTCCAACAATCAAGAGTCCGTTTCCTGGGAAAAGGAATAGAATTGAATGTGGCAATAGATATGATGGGTAGAGTGTTCGATGGAACCGGTCGCCCTATCGATGATGGTCCGGAAATTATTCCCGAGGACAAAAAGGATATAAATGGTTCTCCTATCAATCCATACGCTCGAGAATTCCCCAGAGAATTTATCCAGACTGGTATCTCCGCCATCGATGGATTGAACACGCTGGTGCGTGGACAGAAATTACCAATTTTTTCCGGCTCGGGATTGCCACACAATAGATTAGCCGCACAAATAGCTCGGCAGGCGAAAGTTATTACAGGCGAACAATTCGCAGTAGTGTTCGGCGCTATGGGAATCACTTTCGAGGAAGCTCAATTTTTTCAGGATGAATTCAAAAAAACTGGAGCAATCGAAAGAGCAGTGCTTTTCCTCAATCTCGCCGATGACCCCGCTATCGAAAGGATATCCACTCCCAGGATGGCACTGACTACTGCTGAATATCTCGCTTTCGAGAAAAATATGCACATATTGGTAATCCTGACCGATATGACCAACTACTGTGAGGCACTACGAGAAGTCTCCGCTGCGAGGAAAGAAATCCCCGGTCGAAGAGGTTATCCCGGATATTTATATACAGACCTGGCAACAATTTATGAGCGTGCTGGCAGAATTCACGGTAGAGATGGTTCCATTACTCTAATTCCAATTCTTACTATGCCGGAGGATGATAAGACTCATCCAATACCGGATTTGACCGGATATATCACCGAGGGACAAATAGTGCTCTCTAGAACTATGCACCGAAGTGGGATTTATCCGCCTATCGATGTCCAGCAATCTCTTTCTCGGTTAAGACAAAAGGGTATCGGTCCAGAACGAACCCGAGAAGACCACGATGACCTGTTCTCGCAACTGTATGCAGCTTATGCTCGAGGAGTTCAAGCACGAGAATTATCCGTGATACTCGGCGAAGCTGCACTCACCGAAATGGATAAAAAGTATTACAATTTCGCCGAGATTTTCGAACAAGTATATATCGGGCAAGGAGAATATACAGACCGCTCTATCGATGAAACACTCGACCTATCCTGGGAACTATTATCGGTATTCCCCAATCGAGAATTGAAACGAATCAGTAAAAAATTCATAGAGAAATATATGTCAAAATTCAGGGAAAAAGCAGTCGCATCCGAATAAGATATGGCAGTCGGGAATGAATGGATTTTCAACTCCATAAGCCGACTCCGACGCAATTTGTCAGAATTTTCATTATCGTTCGATTTACCGAATGGCATTTGTTCGTGGGCAGAGTCTAACCACTAATTTTATCCACTATTTTAGCTGCCTCTACTGCATTGTCGGCATATATCGCAGAAATCTGGTTTGCAAATTCCGAGGATACAGCGGCGCCACCGACTATTATCGGCAAATCGGGAAATTTTTCCCTTATTACCGATACCGTCTCTTTCATAGATTCGAGCGTAGTGGTCATCAATGCCGACAATCCCACTGCGATGAAATCATCTGTGTGGAGTTCATCCAAAATTTTCTGCGAGGGAACATTCTTGCCCAAATCGACTACATCGAAACCATAGCTTTCCAGCAATGCTTTTACCAAATTCTTCCCGATATCGTGGACATCGCCAAACACGGTGGCTAAAACTATTTTTCCCTTGCCTTTTTGCTCACTCGGAAATTTTGAACGCAGGATTTTTATCGCAGACATAGTGGCTTCCGCCGAGGATATCACCTGGGGCAAATAAATTTCTCGCTTATCATATTTATCACCCACTCGACGAATAGCGGGAATAACGATTTCATTCAAAATGTCCAGCGGGTCGTTGCCAGACTCGAGCTCCTTCTCCAGATGATGAGAAACCCATTCAGTGTTCCCATAGATTATATCATCATAAAGTGAACCGGTGATTTCCTCATAGGATTGAGTTTCTTGCGAAGTGGAAAATTTTTCTATAAATCTTTTTGCGCCTGTATCCTTTCCAGCGAGCACTTCAGCGCCACTTAATAGTTGCAAGATGTTTTCATCCGTCGGGTCGGAAATTACCGCACAAAGCCCGCTATTTACTGCCAGAACCAACATCGCAGAGTTTAAAATCGACCTTGATGGCAATCCATAGGAAACATTAGAAAGTCCGATTACAGTGGGAATATTCAGTCGCTCTGAAATCAATCTTATCGCTCCCAATGTGATATTCGCATTGCCGATATCTGCGGAGACAGGCAACATAATCGGGTCGGCGAGAATCCTATTTGCAGAGATTCCAATATCTTCTGCAGAACTGATAATTTGCTCGATTATTTCCATCCTACCCTGTGCAGAAATGGGAATTCCATCGTCATTCATTGCCAGCGCGACAAAACTCGCACCCCATCTTTTCGCCAGTGATAACATCTCGGTCATCTGGTCGGATTTTGCAGAAATAGAATTTATCACCGGCAAACCGGGATATAGTTTCAGCGATTTTTCCAATGCATTTATATCGGTAGTATCGATAAATATTGGCTGAACAACCAAATTAGCTACCGCCGATACTGCTCGAGGCAATATTTCGACCTCATCCACCTGTGGAGCAGCAACACAGATATCCAGAATATCGGCATCACGCTGGCGAACCGCCTCCTGTTTCACTATTCCTATATCGCCGAATTTCAACCGCTCCTTGAATTTCTTCCTGCCAGATGGATTAATTCTCTCGCCTATCAGCCGAACCGGAGTAGTTTCATCTATCTCCACCAATTTCACTCGACTGGCGCAAAAGAATGCCGATTTTGTATTGTGCCTGTGGACTGGTTTTCCTCGAACCGCATCGGCAATTCTGGCGATATGCTCTGGAGTAGAACCGCAACAGGCACCGATAATATTGGCACCAGATTCCCATAATTTCACTGCGGAATCTGCCATTTTTTGCGGTGATGCTGGAAATATTGTTCTGCCATTTTCATTTTTCGGTAAACCAGCATTAGGTTGCGCCACTAATGGCAATGGTGTGTATTTACGCATCTTGGCTATGGCATTCTCCACCGGTTCCAGTCCTTTGCCACAATTTGTGCCCATTGCCTGGATATCCAATGCGTCCATTACTGCAGCGAAAACCTCTGGAGGAGTTCCAGTGACCGAGCTATCACCCTCATCGAAAGCAAAATTTGCCACTATCGGAATGTCGGTAGCATCCATCGTCGCCAGCACAGCGGATTTCAACTCCACCAAATCCGTCATAGTCTCTATAATAATTAAATCCACACCTGCATCGGCGAGTATTTTCGCATACTGGAAAAACTGGTTATAAGCATCATCGAAAGTGAGTTCGCCGAATGGTTGAAGGAACAATCCCAGTGGACCGATACTGCCAGCGACAGCTGTGTCAAAGTCATTAGCGCATTTTCGAGCGATTCGCACTCCCGCAGTAATCAATTCACTTTGTCGAGTCTGCAATTCATAAGCGGAAAGTTTCAGCCCAGATGCACCGAATGTGTTGGTGGTAATAATCTGCGCTCCCGCCTGGATGTATTCTCTATGGATTCGCTCGATTACATCGGGATTCTCCACATTCCACAATTCCGGCGGAATATCTACTGGCAATCCAGCACTTTGAAGCATAGTGCCCATTCCCCCATCGAAGATTACCACCTCATCCAGCGATTTCTGTAATATTGTCTTACCCTTGAAAATGCACCTCCCATTGTGTTTTTTGCTATGAGTTTTGATAAAAATAGCTACTTTTAACTATGATTGGCAAGAACAAAAATTATAACCTATTATGAAACCGAATTAAATGACCGAATATGATTCCCTCTATCATTTCTATAACATAGGATAAACTGCCATTTCGAGGATTGAATAGATGAGAAATCTATGTCCTGACTATAAATTAGGATTTTCCTTCCCCAGTATCGGACTTGCAATATCGAAA
>QNEG01000085.1 GCA_003645115.1 bacterium
CCTTTTTCTGCCATTATAATCGTTTCGGCTTAATTTTTTCGTAATTATTTTCATTACAAATTATATAATAAAACCAAATTATCAATAAAAAAAGCTTGCCCACATTTTATTAACCGATATTTTCATAGTGATATGAGAGCGGAGATAAACATAGATGAGACTCTGGGCTATCGAAATAAAGTATTTGCCCATCCTTAATAATTTGCTTTCCTTGAAATTATTATTTAGTTTTCAGTAATATAATTTCAATAAATTATACTAAAAAGAGAGGTATGCACTATGCGTAAAGATTCATTAACAAAGGAACAAGTAAGAAAAATCACTCCAGGACAAGTTCACGATGTTCTGGGAAGAACTATGCTGACCGATGGTTTCCCTATCGTGGTCGATTTGAAAAATAGCCAGGGAATGTATCTGTTCGATTCCAAAGAAGGGAAACATTATCTGGATTTTTTCAGCTATTTTGCTTCTTGGGCACTGGGACATAATCATCCAAAAATGGAGGAACCGGAGTTTATAGAAAGAATATCCACAGTAGCTCGGCAAAAACCATCCAATTCCGACCTTTACACAGTGGAAATGGCACAGTTTGTGGCAACATTCGAACGAGTGGCTATGCCACCGGAATTTGTGCATCTATTCTTCATCAGCGGTGGAGCATTGGCAGTGGAAAATGCTCTGAAAACCGCTTTCGATTGGAAGGTTCGCAAAAATTTGGCAAAAGGAAAAGGCGAAAAAGGATACAAAGTAATATATTTCAAGGATGCATTCCACGGACGAACCGGATACACTTTGACGCTCACCAATACATTCAATCCGGATAAAACAAAATATTTTGCAAAATTCGATTGGCACAGAATAGATAATCCTAAAATCACATTTCCGCTAACTGGCGAAAATGTTAAAAATGTGGAGGATGCGGAACGAAAAGCTATCCAGCGGATAGAACAAATCCTAAAAACAGAGGGTGACGATATTTGTTCTATAATAATCGAGCCTATACAAGCCGAGGGTGGAGATAATCATTTTCGAGCAGAATTCTTCCGACAACTTCGCAAAATCGCCGATGAATACGATGTAATGCTGATTTTCGATGAAGTCCAGACTGGATTGGGACTAACCGGCAAGATGTGGGCATATCAGCATTTTGGAATAGTCCCGGATATTGTAGCATTCGGGAAGAAAACACAGGTCTGTGGTATTATGGCAACCGACCGAGTGGATGAAGTTGCTGAAAATGTATTCAATGTATCCTCGCGAATAAATTCCACCTGGGGCGGGAATTTAGTGGATATGGTGCGCGCTCAACGAATACTGGAAATTATCGAGGAGGAAAACTTAGTTCAGAATGCACAGAATATTGGTGACTATTTGCAGGATAAATTAGCAGAACTTCAGGATGAATTTCCCGAGAAAATATCCAATGCACGAGGGCGCGGATTGATGTGCGCATTCGATTTACCCGATATGGAAACTCGAGATAAAGTCCGCCAATCCGCATTCGATAAGGGATGTATAATTTTGCCCTGTGGAGAAAAAACTATTCGATTTCGACCGGCGCTGATATGCAAAAATGAGGATGTGGATAAATGTATCGCCATATTGTTCGATGTATTGAAATCGATATAATTGGTTTCCCCTTTAAAAATTTCCAAATGCGCTGAAACTGTTAAAATAAAAAATTTATTTAGAACATCGAATACAAAATATTTTCATTATCGTCCCGATGCATCGGGACAAGCCTGCCGACCTATCGGAACGGAATATATGGCAATGAATTATGTAGGGGCGAGATAAACTCGCCTCTTTTTATTGATAGAATGATAAACTCATCTATTGGTGAAGGGCGAAATATAAGAAAAAACAGTGAAACACATCGCAATGATAGAAGGGAAAAGAATTTTGCTTGACCCGATAAAGTGTGTGAATATTTTGGTTAGTGGATAACAAATCAAAATAAACAAAATAATGAGATGACAAGTGAAATAAAATCGATTATCGAGCATATCTGTATTTCTGAAGGAATGGAATGTAGTAAAGTTATTCTATTCGGTTCGCGGGCACGCGGCGATTTCGATCCACTCAGCGATTACGATATCCTGATTGTCGTGGATGGTGATATAACTCGCCATTGTAAAAGAACTTTATCCCGAAAGGTGCGCGAAGCATTAGCAAAAAAGTTAATCGGAGCGGATATTATCGTCAAATCCACCGAAGAAATTAAATATTACGCAGATAAAGTCGGGAATGTAGTGCGATATGCTCTCCACGAGGGAATTGCCATATGATAGACCAGTATTTGAAAAACTGGCTGATAAAAGCGCATCGCGATTTCAGAGCAGCAGAAAATGAATTGGGAATCGAATCCGAAGACATTTTAACCGATGTGATTTGCTTCCATTCACAGCAAGCTGCGGAGAAATTTTAAAAGCGTTTCTTGTGAGCAAGAATATCGAATTCGAAAGAAGCCACAGTATCGAATATTTAATAGAGCTATGTTCGCGAGTAGATACAGAATTCTCGGAAATCGAAGCTGGAAATTTGTCCGATTATGCTGTCGAAATGAGGTATCCAGATGATTTTTTTATTCCATCACTCGATGAGGCGCAAAATGCACTGGAATTAGCCGCCAAAATTAAGAACTTCGTTATGCGAAAGCTAAATCTAACAACTGAAGAGTTATTTCAGTGAGATAATTTTATGCAGAAACTATCATGGTTTAGTATAATAGGTTATGCGTCCCACCTGATAATTATTCTGCTGGTTCAACCGACACGGTTTAGCTTTTATTCTATGTATAGAAACGGTAAATAAAGGGAACAGTGAAACACATCGCAATGATAGAAGGGAAGTGAATTTTCGCGAACCGTCACAATTGCACCTTTCGGGTGAGAGATATCGAGTATATCTATATCCCACAGGCGATAAAGTAATCTCGATATTTATAAAAAATTGGAACTCCACTATCCCCACTGGCAGGATAAATCGAACGAAAATTTTGGAACGATGTTATTTCCCAACATCGACCGATTATATGAGATTGCTCCCTCGGATTTTTTATGGATAATTTCGACGATTTCATCGGGAAGCGAATTGCTCGGATATTATATCGAATAATTCCTCCTCGCTGTTGACCATAATAGGCTTTGTGGGAAGAGATTTCAAGAACTCTTCGCTATAGTTTTTACCCGAGATTCTGGGGTCGAGAATTATCAGGACTCCTCTATCGGTTTCACTTCTTATTAGTCTGCCAATTCCCTGACGAAATCTGATTACACTTTGAGGGACTACATACTCCATAAATGGATTTCCACCCTTAATTCTAATTTGTTCCTGTTTTGCATCTGTATATGGCTCGCCAGGAACACCGAATGGCAGTTTTACCAGAAATAATGCTTCTAGACTCTTTCCTGGAACATTTATTCCCTGCCAGAAACTTTCCGTGCCCAGAAGGACCGATTCTACATCATCGATGAATTGTCTCTTTATCGCCTGATGAGAACCGGAAAGATTTTGTCCCAACAATCTCAATCCTTCACCCTTGAATTTAGGATGCAAATCAAAATAGACATCGCGAAGCATACTATGACTGGTAAAAAGCACCAGTGTCCCCAGTCTGAATCTTTGCGATATTTCCCACACAATCTGTGATAATTTCTGGATGAAAACTTTCTCGTATTTTCTGGATGGATACGGCATAAATTTCCCTACCACAATTTTTAGCTGTGAATCATAATCATAGGGAGAACCGTATAGAACGGCATCTATTCTCTCTTGCGGAGCGAAATTGAAACCGAGCGAGTCTATGAAATAATTAAAATTGCCTGCGACGGTCATAGTCGCCGATGTTAGTATTGCTGCTCCCAGATGTTCATATAATGATTTATTGAGAATTTCGCCGATATTTAATGGTGCAAAACATAATTTTGCGGTAGCATTTTCGCTATCGTTGGAGGTCGGTGATTCCATCCAATATACAAAATTTGAGTCTCCTGGATTTATGGCAAACAGGAAATCTTCCAGTATCTCCTCGACTTTATCAGCTTCTCCTCGTAATTCCTCACTCAAACGAATAATTTCTTCATCCTCCTCGCCAATGGCATCATAAAATTCTTTTAATGAATCTCGCACCCGTGATAAACATCTTATCATCTCCGTGCCGAAAGTCTCGATTTGCTGGAATACCGGGTTCCCAGAATCATAACGATTTCGCACTCCATATTTTTGTTCTCGCCAGTGATAAACTTTTTCCATAGTTTCAGTCAATTCGGTGAAAAATGTATTGGCAAAACCTCGCGCAGCGATAATAGAATTAGTAGCTTCTTTGTAATATTCCTTGTAATGGTTTCTATTAGGTATCTTAGAATATAAGAATGCCAGAGTTCCTGTTGGATTGGGCATCTCGGAGAATATAGAATCCAGGACAGAATATACTCTCCATCGAGCGATTTCACCGCCAAATGCATCGGCGGCTACCCGTTCCAGATTGTGTGCCTCGTCCACCACAAGATAGTTATAATCTCCCAGTATTCCACCGGCAAGGTCTGATAGTAATAATGCATGATTTACCACCACCACTTGAGCATCTTTGACTTTACTGCGAATGCTATAGACGAAGCATTCTTGATAATACGGGCATTTTTTCCCGATACAGGTATGTCCATCGGAACGAATTTTTTCCCATAGATAGAATTGTTTCGAATTTATGAATGCAGAATTTTCGGATATATCGCCGGAGTGAGTTCCTGCCAGCCATCTGGCGATATAAATCATCCCGGTTCTCTCATTATAACTTAACACGGATGGGTCATCGAGATATCTTCGGGCGCGTCTTAAACAGATATAATTTCCTTTACCTTTCAATAATATCGCCCGAAAATCGAATGGCAGAACCTCACTCAACATTGGCAAATCCGAGAAAAATAATTGTTCTTGAAGTGCTTTTGTGTATGTGGAAATCACTACTTTTTCGCCATTAGCAATCGCCCAGTAAAGCGATGGTATTAAATATGCGAACGATTTTCCCACACCTGTGCCAGCTTCTATCATAACCAATTCGCCATTCGCCAGTGCAGAAATTATTCTCTCTGCCATATCACGCTGTTGTATTCGAAATTTGAAATTATCCAACACTCTACCCAATGGGCTATTTTCATCGAAATAGCCCATAATTTCATCAGGCTGGAATTGAACTGTTCCGCTGGGAACTTCGCCGAATTCATTGGTCAAATCCAACAGGAACTTTTCCTCCACCGCTGGCGGTTCATATGCGGTCAATACGCGAGCCATTCTCGCACTGCCCCAGATTTCCAATAAATCGGTCATATTTGCGGAGCCTATTAGATATTCCAGCATATCGAAATTCTTGTCATCCATCGCTAGTAAAGTTTTCCAAAGTCCTATTGCAGAAATTAAAGTAGCTCCGGCATCGTCGAGTGCCCGGTGAGCATCGCGCAATTTATATCCGAATAATCCCGCCACAGATTCCAGTCGATGGTTGATTAAGTTGGGGAAAAGTATTCGAGACAGTGAAAGAGTATCTATCACCGGATTTTGGAGTATATTCATATCATTCTCGGCGATTTTTGCACCGATAAAGTCCATATCGAATTGTGCATTGTGAGCTATTAAGGTAGCATTACCGATGAATTCGATAAATTGCGCCAGTGCAGAATTTATGTCTGGAGCATCGACAAGCATTTCATTATCTATCCCTGTCAATTGCATAACATAAAATGGCACTGGCTTTTGCGGTTTCACCAGCGTGCTGAAATGTTCGAATTCACCATCGGGCAAAAGTCTTATCGCACCTATTTCGATTATGCTATTTGAGTATGGGTCGAGTCCAGTGGTCTCCAAATCGAATGCAACTATGTCCTCATAACCGAATAATTTTTCCATAATATCCTCTATTTGCATTATAGCATAATGACAAAACCACAATAGGCAAGATGATTTTTTGGCGCTGAATTGGAAAATTGAAACCAATTTCCTACTCGGTATGGATAAGTTCTACTTGGATTTTACCGAATACAAAATTTCTCATCCCGACCGGCCGGGATAAATCGGGATAAAATTTATAAAAAAGTCAACCTGGCTCCTCCAATGAAAGTGTCGAAATGGACTGACTTATCCCCTATTAACTCGATTGGTTCGGACTAAATTATTTTACCAACAATATTTTCTTCCGTAATACTTTGTCATTAGCATTAACTCGAATGAAATATATTCCCGAGGCAAGATTATCGCTGGAGAATTTGAATTTATGCTTCCCAGTAGAAAGGAGTCCCTCATATATACAATCGGTTTTTCTTCCCGACAATGAATAAACTGAGATATTCACTGGAATTTTTCCCATATCGTATCCGATAGTAATTTCAAACTCTGCACAGGCATTGAATGGATTGGGATAAATTCCGGAGATTGAAATTCCCTCGGGTAAAATTTTTGGCTCAGATATATCCACTGTGCTACCTACATCCATCAGGAATAATATTGTATCTCTATAATCGCCGAAATTGGCTGCTATTGCGATTGGGACTACCAGAGTAGTTTCTGCCGGGCAGGATGGCGAAACATGGAACTTAACCGGTGAACTACTATTA
>QNEG01000086.1 GCA_003645115.1 bacterium
CAATTAAACATTCTCACTCGTTGCTTTCCCTTATTAATAAACTTTTTTCTAAAGTCAAAGTCAAGACAGATTTTCTTAATTTTATAAGAAATTTCTTCGACATTTTCCGGGTCGGTAGTAAGAGCGGCATCTCCAACTACTTCAGGCAATGAAGTAGAATTGGAAACTAATGCGGGGCATCCGCAAGCCATAGCCTCCAATGGCGGCAATCCGAATCCTTCATATAGCGAGATAAATAGGCAAGCTCTCGCTCCGGAATACAAATAAGGCAATTCCGAATATGGCACCTCGCCGAGATAAATTACTCCCTCCTGCGATTTTATTTCACCTATGTCCACAGAAGAACGCAGTCCGGAGAATTTTCCCACCAACACGAGATTGGCACGAAGTCCACGCGAGCGAGCGATTTCATAAGCCTCCACCAGACGAGATATATTCTTATGCGGTTTCATATTGCCCACATAAATCATATAACTGCCCGGTCGAAGATTATATTTTCTTATTATTGCCCGCACAGTATCGGTGCTTCGTCGAGTAAAATGATGTCTGTCCAACCCATTATGAATTACCGAGATTCTCTTGCCAGGGAAATCAAATATTTCTTTCACTCGTTCAGCAGTGAATTTTGATGGAGTAATAATCCAGTCTGCCTTCCGAATTCTTTTGCTGATAATTTTAATATATACTTTCCCTTTCCACGATGGAATAAATTCTGGATGGTCCCAGTGAAGTGCATCATGGAATGTAATCAATAATTTGCCGCCCCAGAATATAGGAACATTGTGATGAGGCGAATGAAATATAGGACATCCTCTTGCCAGTTTGGGCAGTCGGAATTGTTCGGAAATGGAATAAATCGGGAAATTCGATGGGACAATTTCATAGCGAATACTATCGTTTACCAGATTGCGAAGTTTTTGTTCATCACCTATAAGTTTAAACAGATGTGAATGGTCGAGTCTTGTATATTCTGAAATCAAATTTTTCAGATATGTTCCAATTCCCGATGCGCCGAGCATTCGGGTATCGATTGCTATTGTTCCGCTCATAATTGATTCATTCGAAATTCGTCTGGTAATATTTTTCCAATAGTAGTTTTGTGAATAATTTTCCCAGTGGTATCGGCGATAATAACTTCTGCGGAGTGGTCAGTAAATTCTGCGAACACCTGTCTGCACGCACCGCAGGGAAATGCGCCATTTTCGGATACAATCACTATTGCCACAAGTTTTCTTTCGCCTGCGGATATCGCCGAGAAAATAGCACTTCGTTCTGCGCAGATGGTCAATCCATACGACCCGTTTTCCACATTGGTTCCATTGTATATATTTCCGCTGTCTGCGAGGACTGCTGCACCCACTGGATATTTAGAATATGGAGAATAACTATTTTTCCACACCGCGATTCCAGATTCAATTAGTTTATTTAATATCTCTGTGTTCATTTTCACTTCCATTCTTGTAAAATATCCTCGATAAACGAATAAATCAAACATTTTTTTAATTAATAAGATGAATTCTGATACACTCACTAAATATTGTCATTATGACACAAAAATTGTCTATATGGCGTGATGTTGCTCAAAAGAAATGCCCCGAACCGTCAGGCAAGGGGCATTGCGCAGGGGTTCTATTTGGTAAGGAGGGGTGATGAAAATTCCAAATCCTATCCTTCCTCTCATTTGAAATTATAAGCAAATCTTATGCCAATTCACTGGAAAACGGATAAATATTCCATTTCCTGCCAATCGGGATGGATTTTGTGTGGTAAATATTTCACCGAAAGTGTGCACTATGGTTCATTTATTGTGCAACCTCACTCGGGGAATACTGATGAATATACCCACTAATGTTCCCACAAAGTCTGCTATCCAGTCCCAGAAATTGCATTCTCGTCCGGGAATATAATATTGGACTACTTCGAGCGATATTCCATATAGCGCAGAAATGATAATGGTATAGAAAATGTATTTGTTGGTGCTCGAATTTTCTTTGATTGCCCGTATCAACAGGAATGCTAATATCATAAATGCGATAAAATGCAGGATTTTATCGAAAAATGGAAACTCGATTCCTCCACCGAGTCGAGGCGATGCGGACAGTATAAAAATCGCTATACTATATACTATTGAAATAATTGTGTATTTCTTGAAATTTTTCATATCGCATAAAACTATCTCAAAGCTGTCAATATGCAATAAATATGTTGATTTTTGGGGAAAGAGATAAAAGATTTGTTATATGAGCGAGGATGAAAAATATATGCGATTTGCAATCGGTTTAGGAAAACGAGGATTGGGCAGGACATCACCTAATCCACCGGTGGGCGCCGTTATTTTGGATAATGGAAAAATAATCGGTAAAGGCTATCATCATAAGGCAGGTGCACCGCACGCAGAAATCGAGGCGATAGAGGATGCACGAGCTAATGGATATACCGATTTCTCATCGGCGACTATGTATGTTACGCTTGAACCTTGTTGCTATTTCGGGAAAACTCCACCTTGTATAGATAGAATTATTCAAGAAAATTTTGCTCGAGTGGTAATAGGAACTACAGACCCAAATCCGAAAGTTTCCGGCAAAAGTATAAAGAAATTGAAATCTACAGGAATCGATGTGTCGGTCGGTGTATTGCAAAAGCAGGCAGAAAGATTGGTGGAGCATTTCCGCATCTATATTACTCGAAACCGCGCATATCTTGCCGCAAAATTTGCTCAATCACTGGATGGAAAAATCGCTGCGCAGGATGGTTCATCGCAATGGATTTCATCGGAAAAATCCTTGCGGTTTGCTCATTATCTTCGTGATACGCACGATGCAGTTATGATTGGAGTGGGAACATTGAAAAATGATGACCCACAATTAACTGTGCGATATGTCGAAGGAAGAAATCCAGTGCGAATAGTGGTCGGCGGGAACGATATCATAAATGGTCAGCACACTCTTTTCGGTGATAATTCTGCGCATACCATCCTAATTTCGCCTCGGGAAAATCCATTGAAACCATTACCCAAAAGCGATAAAGTGGAAATTTGGCCTGCGCCATCGGATGAACGAGGTTATGTCCCTATCCGATGGATATTGGAGAAATTAGCAGAGCGAGATATTATTTCCGTATTATTGGAGGGTGGTTCGAAGATTTTTGCCAGTGCAATCGCCGAGGATATGGTGGATAGAATATATGCGATAATAGCTCCCAAATTAATCGGCAGTTCTGGAATCGACGCAATAGGGGCAGAGGTTTCTACCACTATCGGCGATGCGATAGAACTCGAGGAAGTGGAATATCGTAGAATGGGCAAAGATATGATATTAACTGGCTCGATGCCCAATCACAAATGAGATGCCAACCGGCAGAAAGCCTGCACACTTATTTGTTCTGCGCGCACATTCTCACCGTAACCTAAATCCTGAAGTATTTTCTTCCAGTCTATATGTTCGCTCACATCCTGAAGGTTGGATATTAATTTTTTTCTTCTTTTGGCGAATGCACAATGCACCAGATTAGAAAATTTATCATGGTCCAATTCGGGAATTATCGGTTCGGCGCGAGGTGATAATTTTACTACAATGGAAGTAATCTGGGGAACAGGGAAAAAACTCCCTGGACTTATCGTGAATTCTTTGTTAATCTCAAAATATCTATTCAGTATTACTGTGGGAATCCCGTAGTCCTTGGTTCCCGGTTGAGCACAAATTCTTTCGCCTACTTCACGCTGGATAGTGAAAATTGCACTTTTCACTCCATCGATATGTTTCAGTGCCCAGAACAATATCGGTGTGGTTATGGAATAGGGAATATTTCCTACTAATGTTATGCGAGTTTGGTAATATTTGCTCAATCGCACCAAATTCAATTTCAATATGTCCTGCTGAAGGACGAAACAGTTGGGAGAATCGATTTTTTCATCCGCTTGCAAAGCGATATATTCATCCAGTTCCACCGCTATAACTCGGTCGAAATTTGGAGTCAATATATTTGTGATTATTCCTTTTCCAGCACCAATTTCCAGCGCTAATTTTCCTGTTCCAGCGAGATTGGCTATTTTCTGCGCTACACCAGAATTAGTCAGGAAATTTTGCCCCAGATATTTTTTGCCCATTTTCATATATGGCGATGGAAAGCCGAATAGTCGCACCGCATTCTCAGTAGTGGCTTTTGCCACTCGCTCCATTGGAATATTTTTTAGCTCACTCACTTTTTCAGCTATGGTGGGGATTAGCGATGGCTCGTTTCGTTTCCCTCGATATGGATGTGGAGAAAGATAGGGACAATCAGTCTCCAGAAATATTTTTTCTATCGGAGTTTTTTTTATCAAATGGTGTTTTCGATAGTTTTTGAATGTAATTGGACCGCCGAATCCTATGTTCATATTTTTGTCCAGTGCCCATTCGAGAAAATCCTCATCGCCAGAATATGCGTGAAACACTCCATAATAATAACCGATGTTCTCCATTATTTGGCGAGCTTGTTTGTGAGCATCGCGAATATGAATAATCATCGGGAGTTCCAATTTCTGTGCCAGCATAATTTGTCTGGCAAATGCTTCTATTTGGCTCTCTCGAGGAGAAATATCTCGATAAAAATCCAATCCGATTTCACCGATAGCGACCACTTTAGGATGATATGCTAATTTCTCCAATGTATTTAGCCATCCTGTCGGTTGATTCTGGACATCGTGAGGATGAATTCCAACCGCACACCATATTTGTGGATATCGTTCCGCAAGTTCTATACTTCTTATGGAACTATCCAAATCCACGCCGATATTTATTATCCTGACTACATCTGTCGAAAATGCGCGCTGGATTGTTTCTTCTCTATCGACATCGAATTGGTGAAAATCCAGATGTGTATGTGTGTCGCAATATTTTGGCATAAAAAATGCTAATATAATTCAATCGATATCGCAAATATATACTGAATCGAGGAGAATGATAGTGATTATTTTAATTATTACCAGAATTTTTACTTTTATACTTGACTTTCAGAATAAGGAAATTATTTTTTCTGTTTAATTGGAACAAGGAGAGTATTATGGAAAAAGAAAGGAAACAAGAATTAGTAAGGAAATTTTCTCGAAGTGAAAATGATGTCGGTTCGCCGGAAGTGCAAATCGCGATATTCACAGAGAGGATTCGCGAACTGACCGAGCATTTCGCAAAACATCCTAAAGATACCAATTCCAAAAAGGGTTTTTTTACACTGATTGGAAAAAGAAGAAAACTTCTACGGTATCTTAAAAATAAGGACTATGAAAGATACCAGAGACTGATTTCTGAACTCGGATTAAGGAAATAAAAAGGATTAATATGAACACTGCCAGAGTAGAGACAATTATAGCAGACAACAATTTGATACTGGATACCGGACGAATGGCTCGTCAGGCTGATGGCGCTGTTTGGGTCCAATCGGGAGATACTGTGATGATAGTTACTGCGGTATCATCCAAGGAACAGAGACCATATCAGGGATTTTTCCCATTGACAGTGAATTATCGTGAGCGAGCTTACGCAGCAGGGAAAATCCCCGGTGGTTTTTTCAAACGCGAGGGAAAACCCTATGACCACGAGATAATTCGGGCAAGACTTATCGATAGACCACTTCGACCGATGTTCCCTGAGGATTATAACTATGAAACACAGATTGTAGCTTATGTGTTATCTTACGACCAGATAAATGAACCCGATGTGCTGGCAATAATCGGTGCATCGGCTGCGGTAGCTATTTCTGATATACCGATTCGAGAACAATTCGGTGCAGTCCGAATAGCATATGTCGATGGTGGATATATAGTAAATCCGGCATTACCAGAACGAGAACGAGCAAAATTAGATATAGTAGTGGCGGGCACCGGCAAGGATATTGTTATGGTGGAAGGTTCCAGTTTCGAGGTGTCAGAGGAAATATTATTGGGCGCATTGAAAACAGCGATGCCAGAGTTGGAAAAAATAGTCAATATTCAACAGGAATTGATGAAAAAAGTCGGTAACCCAAAACGAAATTATGAACCGCTGGAATTTCCGGAGGGTTTGAAAGACGCAGTGGCTGAATTGGGCACCGAAAAAATGAAACAAATAATACAGATACCTACTAAACTGGAACGGGTAGAGGAGCGAAGAAAATTTAAACAATACCTGTTGGAACAATTACAGGAGAAGTTCCCCGAATCGGAACCGTTCATTCATATTCACGCAAACGAAATCGAGAAAAGATTGATGCGAGAGAGGATAATATCTGAAGGAAAACGAATCGACAATCGCAAAAGCGATGAAATTCGACCGATAAACATAGATGTAGGCATTTTACCTCGTGTGCATGGTTCTGCATTATTTACTCGAGGAGAAACTCAAGCACTAACCGCATTGACTCTGGGAACAAAATTGGATGAGCAAAAGATAGAGTATCTGGAAGGGGAATCGTTCAAGAGTTTCCTATTACATTATAATTTCCCGCCATTCTGTGTTGGAGAAGTAGGAAAGATGTTCGGACCGGGAAGAAGAGAAATCGGACACGGACATCTGGCAGAAAAAGCTCTTACCCCGATTATTCCTTCTGAAGATTCTTTCCCGTATAC
>QNEG01000087.1 GCA_003645115.1 bacterium
ATTATATACTATAACGATATTTACTTTCAGGAGGTTAATTTATGAAAAAAGTCATTCTTCTAATCGCATTTGCTACTGTTGCTTTTTCCGCCACTCGAATTTCAATCGGTGAGCTATTCGGTTCACATACCTGCCCGGCTTGCCGAAATGCTCACAGCTATTTGAGTGCATTCGCCGATATGTTCGAGGATTCCGCTGCTGTGCTGGAATTCCATCTCGATGATGGATTGGAAATTTCAGGTGTTACCAGTAGGTATTTATTCTATGATGACTATTACGAGATGGGATATATCCCGCATATGTTCATAAATGGAGAAAATGACAGCAGTTTACTATATACCTGGATGGGCAGGATGACCACAGATGCTCGTGAAGAATCCTATGTAGGAATCGAAGTGGTAGAACACCTGTTCGAATCGGTTGGGTTTAGGATATATATCGATGATTCTCTGGCTGAGGAGGCTGGTATCGAATCGGAGGAAGATTATACCATAATCGCTGTCCTCACCAGACACGGTGTTCCCTATGAGGATACTGTGTATAATTGGGTGGTATCGAAATTCTATACCGACCCCAATGGCGAGATTTACACATTAGCACCCGGCGATACAATAGAACTGGGCTGGGATTTCGATATAGAACCCGATTGGAACCCAGCATTGTGCAATTTCGTGATTTATGTGGTGGGTCCAGAATTGCCATATATACTCAATGGATACGAACTGTTGGTATTTCGCAGAGATGACTATGATTTCAGAACTATAGAGACTATTACAAAGTCATTGATTATGGTAGATGATACCGCCTCGCTTTCAGCCAAAATGGTCAATTTCGGCGAATTGGAAGATACATACCAACTCTCCATAGAAGAAATTTCTGTCCCGGATGACTGGGAAATTGTATTCACCGAGGCGGGAGTGGATACATCGTTTGAACTGCCGCCATTGGATACTGGAACTATCGACATTTCTGTGGTAGCTAATTCACCAGGTATCGCGCGATTTGCAATTCTGTTCCATACCGAAGAATTAGCTGAAAGATATGATACGGTCTATTATAAGGTTGCTGCAGGAATCGAGAATCTTATTGTGAATGACAGTTGGACACCAGATTCTGCCAGATTTATTGAATTTTTCGATGAGCGAGATGAGTTATCATTCTATTGGCAGACTGAATCCGATGGCGAATTGCCCGATTTCTCCACTATGGGAATAGAAAGAATTTTCTGGTATTGCGGTGAGGAAAGCGGTTCTTGTCTCTCTCCACATCATCGCTCACAATTGGTGAACTATGTCACCTCGACTAATGGTAAATTATTCCTTTCCGGTTCGGGAATAGGGCGGAGAGCATCCAGTGATGCCGCTTTCTATAGAATCGCTCTGGGTGCTATGTATGAGGGAATTGTCGAGGATATCGCCTCCGTATCCGCAATCGGTGAAATAGTCCCGTTCTCCGGATGGACTGGCTCTTTTTCTGGAGTATCTTATGGCGAATCAGTGTCAGGTTTCTCCACATTCGGTGGGATTACTGCATTCGAATACGATGATGGTTCTCCAGCGGGAATAGTAAAAGAATCTGGCGAGGCGAGATTAGTATATATCGGATTCCCGGCGAATTCGTTTATTTCTCATACTACATTCGAATCGCTTATAGATAATGCCATAGAATTCCTCGATGAAGGCGCTTATATCTCCGAAAAATATAAGAGCCCTCGAAATCCAAATATATCTGTGTCCCCCAATCCATTTAACTCCAGCTGTGAAATAAAATATTCCATCCAGGCGGGTAATATTTCCATAGTGGATATTTCCGGCAGAGAGATATTTAATTCCGCAGTTTCGGGAGTGGGAAATATATTATGGGATACATCGGAGCAAGCATCTGGAATTTATTTTGTCCGATTGAAATCGGATGATGTGAAAATGGAGAAGAAAATTTTACTAATTAAATAGCTTATGAAAATGCAGTGGAAATATATCACTATTTTCTTAATGTTGTGCGTGTTCATTTCCTGTGGTGCCGATATATTTCCCAGAATGCCAATAATCGAGACATTCGCATCGTCCGGATGCGGTGCCTGCATTAGTTTTGCTCAAGCTATGGATACACTATATCCCCAATATGTCGATTCGATAGTATTCGTTCTATATTTGAGTCCATTTCCAGCGGATAGATTCGACCATTATTCTGAATATTATGATATAGGCGGAGTTCCTTGGACTGCCTTGGATGGCGACGACCTCGACCATTATGTCGCAAGCTCGGTTATGGCGTTCGCTACTAGTAGATTACATTCACGACCAATTTCACCGATTGGGTTCAATTTGCTATATTATGACCACGATTCTATATCTATCGATATTTATACAGATTCGGTTAGCTATGAGGGCGAATGGAAACTATTCGGTTTGATTGTGAAAGATTCTCTTTTATCCGGTTTCAATCGTGTATTTCAGAGCTTTATAACTGCACCTGCCGGAACTTCGATTTACATAACCGCAGGTGAACATTATTATTTCTCTGCCTTTCACGAATTAGAACCCGATGCAGATTTGGAATTATATAGTGCGGTATTTTTCCTGCAAACACCCGATTCTACCGAGATAATCAATGCGTTTCATACCAGTATGCATCCTCGACTGAGGTTCGATTTTTCAATTCAGCAATTCGCTTGCAAATATGCCATTCCTCCGGGAATTATTTTCGATGTCCAATTTAAAATTGCAAATTGGGGAATTTGTGATGATACTTACAATATATCTCTTTCTGGCGACATTCCTGCGGGGTGGGAAGTATATTTTCCGTTTACTGATTATCTTACCACCGCTGAAATATGGGTTCCCGCATTCGGAGATACAGTATTGGATATCGAAGTAGTGGCATCTTCGGTAGATATCGCAGATATCGTGTTGTCCGCAAACTCAGACTCCATAATGGGTAGAATAGATACAATCCGGTTTGAGATTATCACTGGTGGAGAAAATTTGTTAGTGTGCGATTCACCTACTCAGGAGGATTCTGTATTATATCAAAACGCTCTCGATAATCTGGGAATTCCCTATATTTATTGGGATACCGAACGAGATGGATTACTAAACGATTTAACCGCACCGGAATTTAATAATATAATATGGTTCTGCGGTGAGGATACACTGGAAAATATCGTGGGCGAGGAGCGAATGGCAATTCAGGATTTCCTGAATTCGGGCGGAAATTTATTGCTTTCCGGTTCGGGTATCGGTAGAGTCAATGAAACTGCATTTATATTTTTTCGCGATATCCTGGGAACACGATATGATGGTATCGCAGAAAATTTTTCATCGGTTCGGGGTGAAGGTAGTTATCTTTTCAATGGAATCAGTGGTGAATTGGGCGATGTCCAATCTGCGGAAATATTTTCAGGAATAGATTCTACGGGAGGAATTACAATTTTCACCTATCCCGATGAAACCGGAGCTGGTGTGGCAAAAGATGATTTCGCCAATTCTATTATTCTGGGATTCCCACCGGAAAGATTACAATTTGAAATTTTCGAAGAATTTATCGGGAATGCGGTTCAATTTTTGTGCGAGGGTTTCTCGGGAATTCCCACTCAAAGTGCGGAAAAACCGATGTCTCCCGCAATTTCAGTCTCGCCAAACCCATTTAATTCTATATGCCAAATTTCGATAGCTCCAACCGCGATAATAAAAGGTGAAAAATTGGAATTATACAATATAACCGGAGAGAAAGTAGCCGATTTTTCGATTGGGTCGAACTGCAATTCAATAAATTGGAATTCCCAGGGAATGACCTCGGGTATCTATATTGTAAAATATTCGGATTTGGAACCGGTGCGAGTGGTTTTGATAAAATAAAAAAAGCCCCGCCATCGACGGGGCTTGGGAATTCCCATTATGCGTGTTCTTCTATAGCTGCTTCCAGCCATTTCACAGCATCGTCATCCTTGAGCAATTCATCTAATTCTGATGGGTCGGATAATTTCACCTTGAAAAGCCATACATCATAAGGAGCTTCATTGATTTCTGCGGGGTCATCTTCCACAACTTCGTTTATCTCTATTATTTCTCCAGTCACGGGGGCGATAAGTTTTCCTACCCATTTCCCAGTTTCCACTGTTCCGATTCGTTCATCCTTGCTGATTTCGTCTCCTTCTTCGGGCATATCCACATAGGAAATTTCTCCTGCCAATTTACAATAGAAGTCATTTAAACCCACTGTCACTGTATCATCTCCCTCCGGCTTTACCCAGCAGAATTCCTCGTGATAAAGTAAATCCTCGCGATGGTCATAACCTTTGACATCCATAATTGCCTCCTTTGTGTTTTGGTGATTAATTTAAATTAACCTATGAAATTATTTTGTCAAATTAAAAATGCGATTTATCCTTATATGTCCATAAATGATTTAACAGGAAATTAGCCAGTGCAGAAATGCATATTCCCACCAGATTGGATAACAAGTATGGCACACCGAAAATATAGGTCATAATCAAAAGTATTGGATAGTTTAATCCGAATGCAGTTATCCCGATGGATAAATGATAGCGCCAGAGTCTTCCCCACATAGTTCGATATCTTCTATCGTTCCAAGTCCAGACATCATTAAGCAGAAAATTAGAGATTATGGACATCTCGATTGCGATAGGACTTGCCAGCCAGATAGGGAATTTAAATATTTCCCTGAACAATGCGAGCAGTCCCATATTGACAGCGACGCCGGTAATCCCGACTATACAGAATTTTATCAGCCGAGGGAGTATTTTTTCCTCGCTGAATAGATGAAAATATTTTGTCTGTTTAAAATTCACGATTGCCGATATTTTTCAAACCCAGTTTTAGTGGTATCAAAGTAGTAATCGCATTTATTATTACAATTGCCGATATCGCACCGACTATTTCCCAATTGGAAAAGGATTCGCCGAAAGTCAGATACGATGTGTATCTATATGTGGGCAATGCTATAACCACTACTACAATTCCCACATAGAAAAGGGAGAGCAGTGCTGAAATCATCCCACCACCAGACGATGCTATCCTCATTGGATTTAGTTCCTCGAAATTGGGAAATATTATTCCCAATCCCACATTCAAGCTGACCAACGAGATACTCATAAGTAATATTCCCACTCCTGTCAGAATAATCATCTGCGAACTTTGAGATAGTATTCCATTGGATATCACCGCCACAATTTCTGCGATAATGAAAAACACTATAAATGCCACCACGAATTTTTCCCAGAATAGTTTCCTGACCCGAAGTGGAGATGAGACAATCGACCAGAAACTTTTGCCCTCCATACTAATCGCTGGATATACAAATCGGACGGATAAAGTAGCGAGGATATATCCGCAAAATGCAAAATTGACAAACGAGATTACTGTTTGCCACAGCAGGCTTTCGATTCTGGATGGGACAAATCGAAGATTTGCCAGATACACAGCCAGCAGGACTAATATTACCGCAAATTGAGACCATTGGTTAGGATCGCGCAGAAAAAGTTTTATATCCTTTACCATCATAGCTCGCATATCCTTGGGGAATGGAGAAAATAATTTCCACAATCGCGAACCGAACAGAGAACGATGTTTAGTCTTTCTGCGCCCACTGATAGTCATCGCAGATTCGAATGCGGGAAAATATAGCCATCGAGCAATCTGGTCGGTGGCAAAAAATCCCAGAGTAGCTGTGGAAAATAGTGCTGAAATGAATAATAGTGCATTATTCCAATTAGCCAGTCGAACCGCACGCAATGCCTCCGCAAACCAGATATGTGGAAAATATGGATTCTTATAACTTCCCAGCTGGCGAAGATAATAATTTAGCATAGACAAGTCTCCCATCACATTGAACATAATCCCGCCAGCAATGTTAGTCCGAATATAGAAATAAATTAGTCCGATGGAGAGAAACAGAAATATCGCTATGGTGCGTTTTATTGTAATTTTTTTTGCCACATAAAACAAGAACATTGCTATGACTGCACCGATAAAGGCAGGTATCAGCAGAAAGAAAAATAGTATCGCTCCAGTCAATAACATCTGCCAGAACGCAAGTTTATGCACTATTATATATGCCAGAGTCATCGGTAGTCCGATTACTGCGGTTGCCCAGGATGAATAGAAAAAATTATCTATAAATCGTGACCAGAATACATTGGTATATGAAAGTGGAGTCGCCATAAGATAGCCTGTTTCTGTGGAGCGAAATAGAGTTGATATTGAGCTGACTATATTGCTTATTATTAGCATAGCGAAAAATGCTAAAAAGCCGATAGATATCAATCTGTCCACCAGAACTAATCCGATATCCTGAACATTTACCAGATAATCGAATACTCGAAAGAAAAGTTCGTAAGCACCGAAGAAAAAAAGTCCGATTACCACAATGGCTACGATTAATTTCGCCCAATGCTCGAAACCCTTACGAGCAATTAGCCGCCAGATAAGTTTTGGTTTTGTTATCAGTAATAAGTGTCTCATATCATATCTGCACTTTTAAACTAATTGTGCAAAATAGTCCCTGTTAAGTTTCAATATATTGCGGGAGGAGGGATTTGAACCC
>QNEG01000088.1 GCA_003645115.1 bacterium
TCCGATTCTATTCCGATTATCTTGTCTATCTCGTCGCCATCCACTACTTCTCGTTCCAGTAGTGCATTAGCTAATTTGTGAAGACTTTCGATATTATCCTGTAGTATTTGTATAGCTTTTACTTGAGCTTCCTCCACGAACCGGCGAACTTCCTCGTCGATAAGTTTTGATGTATCATCGCTAATTTTTGAGCGCGAAATAATTTCCTTGCCTAGAAATACTTCCTGTGAAGAATCGGAGAAATTGAGCGGACCGAGTTTTTCGCTCATTCCCCATTCTGCTACCATTCGATGTGCTATTTCGGTGGCTCTTTGAAGATCATTTCCGGCGCCCGTAGTGGGATCATTGAATACTATAATTTCTGCTGCGCGACCACCCAATAATCGAGTGAGTGTAGTAATTAGATATGATTTTGGATATACACGTCGTTCCTCTTGTGGCAGGAAATAAGTCATTCCACCCATTCCTATTCCACGGGGAATAATCGATACTTTGTGAACAGGGTCGCCATCGGGCAAGAATTTTCCTACCAATGCGTGTCCCGCCTCGTGATATGCGGAAATCTTTTTCTCCTCGGGAGAGATAGTGATACTTCGTCTTTCCAATCCCATCATAACTTTATCCATAGCTTTTTCAAAATCCACCTGCTCGATTGCATTTTTCCCATTTCTGGCTGCAATCAATGCCGCTTCGTTAACTATATTTTCTAAATCGGCGCCTACCAATCCGGGAGTGCCTTGAGCGATAGTCCTTAAATCAACATTATCGCTTAATGGTTTGTTTCTAGTGTGAACTTTCAGTATCTCGTGTCTGCCTTTAATATCAGGTCTATCCACCACGATTCTCCTGTCGAATCTTCCCGGCCTCAGCAAAGCAGGATCCAATACATCCGGGCGATTAGTGGCGGAAATTATAATTATTCCCTCATTGGGTTCGAATCCGTCCATTTCTACTAATAGCTGATTGAGTGTTTGCTCGCGTTCATCGTGTCCACCGCCAAGGCCGGCGCCACGATACCTTCCCACTGCATCTATCTCATCTATAAACACTATGCAGGGAGAATTCTGCTTCGCCTCCACGAACAAGTCTCTAACTCTCGATGCACCTACACCGACAAACATTTCCACGAAATCGGAGCCTGAGATGGAATAGAAAGGCACATCGGCTTCACCAGCAATAGCTCGAGCAAGCAGTGTCTTTCCAGTTCCAGGTGCACCTAATAACAATACTCCTTTGGGTATTCGACCACCTAATTTACTGAATTTATCAGGGCTTTTCAAAAATTCTATTACTTCGTATAATTCCTGTTTTGCTTCATCACAACCTGCTACATCGTTAAATGTAATTCTTTGCTTATTCGCCTGAAACTTGCGCGCTCGGCTTTTCCCAAAAGAAAATATACTTTTCTGTGGTCCCTGCATCTGACGAATGAACATAAAATATAATAATGGTATCAACAACCACGGAAGTATGTTCAACACCACTGTCCAGAATCCTGATGATTCTTCTTCGGATGTAACTTTCACCTTATTATCCGCCAGGTATTTGGGCAAATCGGGGTCATCGAATGGAATGATAAGAGAGAATTCATCATATTCGATTGCTTTAGTGGATTTTCCCAGCGGCACTTTAAATGGAGTGCTGAATTTTCCAGTGACTTTCCTGCCCTTGAAATGACAGCTATCTATTTCAGCCGCTTTCACCTTTGCTAAAAACTCGGTGTAGGTTAACTTTAATTTTACCGAATCTCGTGATGATAGCCATTGAGCAATCAATAGGACAGCTGCGAACATCAGAATCCAAATAAATATAGTTCCTCCAATTTTCTTTTTTGGAGGTGGTGTAATTTTTTTCTTATCGGGCATAAATTAAGTTCTCAAGCCTTGTGTTAACTCCTCCGCCTCTATTTCTTCCTGGCATTCTCTGCAATATTCTGCGTATGGGATGGCACGAAGTCTTTCCATCGATATCTTGGAACCGCACACCACACATTTTCCATAAGTCTTATTTTCTATCCTCTGCAAAGCTCTATCGATTGCATCCAATACCTCTTTTTCGTGCCCGGCGAGAAGAAATGCTCGTTCCTGTTCATCGGTGATACTTCCCATATCTGCCGGGTGAGTGGTATATGCGGATACTTGTCCAAGATGATCGCGAAGGTTTTGAGATAAATTCTCTTTCTCAAAACTATCCCAATCGTGTTGCAGTTCTTCTCTCATAGCCAGAAGAATTTTTTTAAATCTTTCCAATTCTCGCGTCCTCATCTTTTCCTCCGAATATTTTTTCTTATCATTATCATCAAAACTTTACATTTTATTAGATAGTGGAGGAAAGTCAAGCTATTTTTGAATAATTCTGTCGATTTAACTATTTAAGTTAAAATCGGTGAGTTTAGGAAAACTGAAACACCTATATATTTTCACTATAAGAATATTAAAATTAAGCATTTGCGCTGTTTATTTAATATCACTATACATAATTTTAATTTCTCGTTCGCCGAATATATAGTTTATTAAAATCAAATTAAATTCCGACTCATTTATTATTTTTTCTACTGGTAAATCATATCGGAATGCTTTCATACCTTTCCTGACAAAATCGAGATAGAGGAGAGGGTTATTAAGACAATTTGTTTTGTTTAGCAATTTTGTTTTATGCTCGCCGAATAACTCGAGCAATTCTCTGAAGTCTCGTTGAATTTCCATAATATTGTTTCCTTAAATACTCCACAGCAAGTATTCGTTCCTGAGGTGATTTACTCAACCAGAATTCCAACTCATCCTTGGAACCAGTGCATTCCTGGATATTTATCTTTTTAACTTTCTTTTCAATCATATTGTATAAAATAATATAAATGGCGGGATTGTCAAGGGAATAATTATTTTAGGACGGTGGAAATAAAATCCCCGCCCACGACCTACTTTCCCAGGAGGTCACCCTCCAGACAATTCAGTATAAATCATTAATTATCTTTATAATAGCCGCTTTAAGTGGATACAAATCTTCATGTATAGTATCCCATACAATTTCTATATCTACCCCGAAATACTCGTGAATGAGTTTATCTCGTATTCCAGCTATTTCTTGCCATGAAATTTCAGGATATTCTTCTCTTATGTCTTTCGGAATTTTCTTTACAGCTTCTCCTAAAACCTCCAAGCACCTTATCACTGCATATAGAGTTTTCTTGTCACTCTCTAAGTCTTCATAGGACATATTGTTAGTGAAATTCCAAACATCCTCAATCATTTCCAAAATGTCATTCAAATAATCTCTAATATTTCGCTCTTCTTTCCCTTTAGACATACTGAACCTCTTGTAGAATACGTTTCCCAATATAAGGTTTTAGCGCTTTTTTTGTTACTAATTCGACTTTTATCCCAAGTATTTGTGAAAGGTAATTCTCAAGTTTTATAAATTTAACAAAACCCATAGGTCTTTCTACCTCTACAAGTATATCTACATCACTATTTTCATCCTGTTCGCCTCTGACATAGGAACCAAATACTCCTATCTCTATTAGCCCGTATTTCTCTTTCAATTCTTTTTTGTTCCTTTTAATTATTTTTTTTATGTCTTCGATTGTTTTCATTTTTATGTCCCCTCATTTTAAGACTTTGAATAGGAAGAAATCCAAATATCCTTTTAAATGTTCATTTTGTGCCTTCCGTTTTTCTTTCGTGATCTGTTGAGCAAAAAGGAAAACAATTGATGCTTCATTTATGTTATTGTTTTTGTTCCCTTTTTTCACAAGCCGACGAAGGCGAAAAACCTTATCGGCGAAGTCCTTGAAACCTACTTCCGAGACTATACGATTATTCACAAACACCTCCAGTTAATTCACCCAAATTTGCAATTTGCATTTTGAAATTTCTAATAAAATCCCCGCCCACGACCTACTTTCCCAGGAGGTCACCCTCCAAGTATCATCAGCCCTGCTGTGCTTAGCTTCCGGGTTCGGAATGGGACCGGGCGTTTCCACAGCGGTATGGTGGGCGGGGAAAAATATTTTAAGAGGAAAATTTGCGCGGATTTCTATGGCGAAAAGTATTGGTTAAGACACACGGACTATTAGTACGGCTCGGCTCAATATCTCGCGATACTTACACCTGCCGCCTATCAACCAGGTAGTCTCCCTGGGTCCTTAAGGGTGCCGACGAATCGGCACACGGGAAATCTCATCTTGGGGTGTGCTTCGCGCTTAGATGCTTTCAGCGCTTATCACGACTGAGCATAGCTACCCAGCGATGCCGTTGGCACGACAGCTGGTGCACCAGAGGCTCATCCGTCCCGGTCCTCTCGTACTAAGGACAGCTCCCCTCAAATTTCCTACGCCCACGCCAGATAGGGACCGAACTGTCTCACGACGTTCTGAACCCAGCTCACGTGCCGCTTTAATGGGCGAACAGCCCAACCCTTGGGACCTGATTCAGCCCCAGGATGCGACGAGCCGACATCGAGGTGCCAAACCGCTTCGTCGATGTGAACTCTCGGAAGCGATCAGCCTGTTATCCCCGGAGTACCTTTTATCCGATAAGTGACGCCCCTTCCACTCAGAGACGCCAGATCATTAAGCCCTGCTTTCGCACCTGCTCGACCTGTAGGTCTCACAGTCAAGCTCCCTTATGCCTTTATACTCGCTGCCCGGTTTCCAATCGGGCTGAGGGAACCTTTGGACGCCTCCGTTACCTTTTAGGAGGCAACCGCCCCAGCCAAACTACCCACCAGGCGCTGTTCCCCATCCCGTACTTATAGGATGCGGGTTAGAGTCCCGACATATTGAGGGTGGTATTTCAAGGATGGCTCCATCCCGACCGGAGTCGAGACTTCAAAGCCTCCCACCTATCCTACGCACAATATGCCAGAACCCAACACCAGGTTGTAGTAAAGGTTCCGGGGTCTTTCCGTCCCGGCGCGGGTACGCGGTATCTTCACCGCGACTTCAGTTTCGCCGGATCCTCCCTCGAGACACTGCCCAAGTCGTTACGCCTTTCGTGCGGGTCGGAACTTACCCGACAAGGAATTTCGCTACCTTAGGACCGTTCTCTTTGTTATACCACTGTGAATTTAAGTGGCATCCCGAACAATCGGGACTCCATATCGCTATGGAGGACGGACTATATCATCCCCGACGAATCGGGGTCTGGCGTATAGTCTCTGGGGATTCTTATCAAAGTTCTCGCAGGATTTCTTGCTGGGAATATTTCCTTTTTCTACCATCATTCATATCTTCTCGAATTCGGAGTATTTGCTTGATTCCTTCTGGTGTAAGATGGGCATTTTCCCATTTCATCAGTCTCGCAATTTTCTTGAATTTCGCAAAATCTCGTTTTTTCTTCTGGGATAAAAACCGAAATCGTTCAAAGAAAGGGATAACATTTTCGATAATACTGTCGAGGTTATTCACTTCATAATACCACACGCCATCCTTTCTTTGGCGCATTGTTCCACAGCGGAGATGCTTTTTAAACATTGTAAGTATCACTTTTTCCCTCTGTGAAATATTGAAGCATAAGGAAACTTTCCATGGAAGTTTATAATCATTTCTTTTTCTGAAGTTGACATTGAAACTTCCCTCGCCATCTGCGAAACCTGCGAGATAGTATCCCAAAGAGGGTTTAATCGATTTGTTATACATAATTCCTCCTGGGTGATAAGTCTTTCCTGCTGATTGCCTGCAGACTTACATTGTCACTGTCACCTATGCGGTCTGTATCGACTTTGTGACGAGTAGTAAGCCATACTCAGGTTTTCCAGCATATAGCCAGATTTTACAACTACAATTCCCGTCCTAATGGGATTTATAGTTACGGCCGCCGTTTACCGGGGCTTCGGTGCACTGCTTTTCCCGACGAATCGGGATAACAGATTCCCTTAACCTTCCGGCACTGGGCAGGCGTCAGTCCCTATACTTCCCCTATTGGGTTGGCAGAGACCTGTGTTTTTGATAAACAGTCGCCCAGGCCGATTATCTGCGGCTCCATTCGGCTTCATAAGCGAATTATTACACCTAATAGGAGCGCCCCATCTTCCGAAGTTACGGGGCCAAATTGCCGAGTTCCTTGAGGGAGGTTAATCCGTGCGCCTTTGGATACTCACCTCGCCCACCTGTGTCGGATTACGGTACGGTCGCTCCACCTTCAACACTTAGAGGCTTTTCTCGGCAGTCTGGAGACCAGGCAGTTCGCCGCCCCTTGCGGTTTGGCTCCCCATCGGGTCTTGGAGTATTTTGCAGGCAAGGATTTGCCTCGCCTACCTCCTACACCTTTAGACGCGGACAACCAACGCCGCGCTGCCTTCTCCTTCTGCGTCCCCCCTTCGCTCCAGTGGAACGGGGCAGGAATATTAACCTGCTTCCCATTAACTACGCCTTTCGGCCTCGCCTTAGGGACCGCCTAACCCTGGGAGGACTGACCTTCCCCAGGAAACCTTGGGCTTTCGGCGAGTGGGGTTCTCACCCACTTTATCGCTACTCGTGCCGGCATAATCGCTTCTCAATACTCCA
>QNEG01000089.1 GCA_003645115.1 bacterium
AGTATCTCGTTCGTGCGTGAGCGATTTTGCGTGGGTTGCCAATATTGTGTGGATGCCTGCCCGTATGATTTGCGGACATTCGATGAGGATACTCGAAAAGTCTATGTGGAGTCTGCTCAATGTATGGGTTGTGGAGCTTGTGCAGTAGCTTGTCCATCTGAAGCCACTATTATGCTGGAACGGGATAGGAACAAAATTCAATCCGCTATTATTGAATCTATTCTTCGCTAATCAGGGAATTTTTAACCTGTTTAGCAGGAATGAAATAAGTATTAAATCGCTATCTGATGGTGCATATTACTGGATAACATCGAGCTGCGGTGTTTTTACTCTTGCCAGAATTTTATTGACAATTCCTGAAGTCTCAATATTTTTATATTAGCTATATACAATATTTTATTAAAAATATAATTGGGAGGAAAAATGTCCATTGTAATCGATGAAAAAAAATTAAGAGATATAATACACGATGAAATCACACGAGCTATTCGTGAAATACTGGATGAATTCGAGTTTATGACCGAACAAGATTATGCCGATAGAGAAGAAGCAATAAAGCAGTTTAAAAATGGTAAAGCTATCGATTGGAATATTTATGCGAAAAAGCGTGGAATATAGTGGATTTCAGAATAAAAATATCACCAAAAGTAATAAAATTTCTGGATAAACAATCAAAAAAGACTATAACTCGTCTCGATACTGCCTTTTCAGAATTGCAAAAAAATCCATATTACTCGGAAACATTGGATATTAAAAAATTGGCAGGATGTAAAAGTGATTATCGTTTGCGAATAGGACAATTGAGAATTTTATATACCATTTTCAAGGAAGATAATATACTATATGTTTATAAAATTGCTAAACGAGGCGATGTGTATAGATGATTTGCGGCACTTAAGTAAATATCACTATGCTGGAATAAGATATGAACAAAATTCAATCCACTATTATTGAATCTATTCTTCGCTAATTACTCCATCTTTTTTACTCGATATGCATAAGAGCCTTTAGAAATATCCGAGCGCTGATTGTATCCTGTGAGAAATACGGTGGAGTATGCATCATAAGCCACAGATAATGCACCGAATCAGGCGGGATGTTCCATCCGCCCGGTCCATATCGCAATGTATCCGATAAAATCAAAGTATCCGGGAATATCCAATCCAGCGAATCATTATACGCAGTAGTATCGACAGGGGTATTGTTCTGTGTGAAATGCCCCCACATAGAAAAGCAACCATATCCTATGGTGTCCACATAATTGAAATGGTCGGTGTCGAAATCGAATATTCCCATAAGTATATCCAGCGGGACATTGCCGATATTAGCTATTGAGAGTGAGTCATCGGCGGTAGAATACACCGTCTCGCCACGCTCGGTATTTTCCTGCTCCCATAGCACACTATCCGAACTATTGATTACAAAATGAAGTATATCTGGTTCCTCAAATTCCTTTAATAATGCCACATCATCGATATAGATTCCTGCTTCATTTGTCCAATTATTGCTCACGAAAATAACGGAGAAAGATATTGTATCGCCTGCCCACGGCGAGAGGTCGAACTGGACACGATACCAGAAATTACCCTGGTCATCATCACCCCATGCGGGTTTTTCCGCAACTGGAGGTTGTGTATAACCAGTAGCACCGCGAGGATATTCATATATCTGATTCAGAAATATAGTATCGGTATCTGTGATAACCCAGGCGGAGGCGGCATCTCGAAGTCCTAATCTACTGGTCCGTGCTTGCATTGAATACCAGAGCCACATCCGAACTTGAGGATGCTCCATCCCAGTCAAATCGAATGGCTGAAATGTCAATATTGCCAAGTCATTGTTGGGATAATTTCCAGACAGGTCGGTAGCCCATAAGTTATTTCCCGAGTGAGCCGACCCGGGACCGGATGTGGGAGTTCCATATTCCCAACTTCCGGTGCCGACTGCGTGACCGACATCCTCGAAATGCCAAAATATTGCCACAGTATCATTCACGAATGGTCCTGGAATTTCTCCACTGGCAGGAAATCTTATTATTCCCTCCGGTATCTCGAATTCATAATGATGATTATAGTTCCAGGGGTCCATCCTGACTTTGCAGGAATACAACGCGCCATCGGATACATCGAAATCGGAAGTGGTCAATTCGAAAGTGGAATCCTCCACAATCACTCGCGCCGATGTGGGGAATGTCCCATCCTCTCTTTGATAATATATGGAAAAAGATATTGAATCCTGAAATAGCGCTACTATGGGATAGCATCGCTGTCCCCATAGGTCTGTCGTTTGCGGTTCACCGACATATACATCGTCTATCCACCAGCCATTGCATTGGACAGAACCATCGGAAATCAACCTGAACCTAATTCTAATTGAATCGCCCTCCGAAACAGCGCTTAAATCCTGTGTCCATCTCTCCCAGCCATTGCTGGTATTGGTAAAACTATCTACAGTTATCCATCCGCCGCCGGCATCGATAGCGATATAACCGTAATCGTAATCATCCTCCAGATTGTATCGATGATGAACTACTAATTGAGCATTTCCGGGGACAGTAATCCAAGGTGAAATCAGTGATTCATCCCAATCGGAATCATATAATGGGGTTTCCTCTCGACCACAGAACCAGGAATGCATGGGTGAGGATGCATCCCAGGTTGCCAATCGCCAATTGGGGTCGGGGTTCCAATCGCCTATTCCAGATTCCATATCATCAGAAAATCCTCCCGAACCACTGACTATATCGGCAACTGCGGTATCTGTGGGGTCTCCGCCATCAGAACTGTGCGACTCGAGTAATATTTCCAAAGTGGATGGAGTAACTGCATCGGTATCCACTATTACCGAATAAAATGCGGTTTCTTGTTCTGCTACCGCAAGGTCTCCGAACCATATCGAATCCGGCATTTCCAATACTCCATCGCCAGAAAGAACACTGGCTCGAATCCAAGCATCATGCAATGGGTCTAAACCGGTGTTTTCCACGATGACTTCCAGACCGAGTGTTTCACCTGGTTCGAATCTGCCATCCTCATCCGAGGAATCACTGAATTCCCAGGATATGATGGACAATTCCGGTAATCGCTCTACTATTTCTGCGATTGCGGTATCTGTGGGGTCTCCGCCATCGGAACTGTGCGCGAGCAATTCGACTTCCAATGTGTCCGGTGGAACTACTCCCCCATCGATTTCAACGATGAAATAGCCTGTATCGGTCGCACCGGTATCGATAGTCCCAAACCAGACAGAATCCTCGCCGAGTATGGTGCCATTTCCGGAAATTATATTTATTCTCATCCATGCATTATGAAGTATATCCAACCCGATATTTTCCACGATGACTTCCAGACCGAGTGTTTCTCCGGGTTCGAATCTGCCATCCTCATCCGAGGAATCGCTGAATGTCCAGGAATTTATATCCATTATTGGGGAGACATCGACTATATCGGCGATAGCGGTATCTTTGGGTTCACCACCATCAGAACTGTTTCCTGCGAGTAATACCTGAATTTGAGATGGAGTGGGTGCACTATCACCGACCTTGACCTCGAAATAAGCACTGTCGATTTCTGTGGAGTCTATATCCCCGAGCCACACTGAATCTTCCCCCAGTATGGAGCCATCACCGGATAAGATAGTCGCTCTAATCCAGGCATCGTGCAATGTATCCATTCCTATATTCTCTACTTCCACTGTGAGTCCGAGAGTTTCACCGGGTTCGAAATATCCATCGCCATCGGAGGAATCGCCGAATACCCACGAGGATATCGACATTTCAGGAGATGTATCGATTATATCAGCGATTGCAGTATCTACCGGGTCTCCATCATTGGAGTTGTGTCCCTCCAACAATACCTCAATTTGAGATGGCGCAGCAGCACCAGAATTCACCAATACTTCATAATATGCGGTGTCCATTTCACCCGATGGGATATCTCCGAACCACACAGAATCGGGCGGTTCGATAGTAGCATCGCCAGATAGGATACTCGCTCTAATCCAGGCATCGGTTAGTGTTTCTGTGCCAGTATTTTCTACTACAACAGTAAGTCCAAGAGTTTCACTGGGTTCGAAATATCCATCGCCATCGGAGGAATCGCCGAATACCCACGAGGATATATTCATCTTCGCCGCATCGATATTGATTCTATATATCAACAATGATGAATCGGTCAGCACATACAAAAACCTTCCCCCGATGAATACATCCATTGCTTTGTATGCTGGTATATCGATAGTATGCAAAAGATACGGTGCGGATGGATTTGCAACACTGACCACTTTCACTCCGAGAGTATCATTCGCTAGATATGCAATAGTATCGCTAACATCGATAGCTTTAATCGATGCACCATCGGATTCGAATATTCCAGTAGATTCTGGTAAAGCGAGATTAGTCACATCGATAGAAATCATCCTTCCGGTGTTAGTTGCTTGAGTAACTCCATCGGCGACGAACATATATCCTGTGGTGAAATCGCCAGCGACATCCTCACCATAGCCATTAAGTGGCACCGAACCTCCAGCAGGCTGAAAATTGGATGGGTGGTTAGCTCGTAGGACTCTAAATCGTGAACCACCAGAGATAATATCTTCAGTGGAAAACAGGAATGTATCTTGGAGACACAATCCCTTGAATTGACTGGCTGCGGAAAAGTTGGCAAGTTCGTAAGGCGATGCGGGATCTGCGATACTGAGCCAGCGGATATAATCGTATGCTATTACCCATACCATAGTATCTGTTCCCACTACTTCGGCACCCTGACCGGATATATCATAACTACCCAACAGGACTAATGTATCACCCTGAAAATGGAAATTGTGTAATTTGTTATCTGAAGTGGATAAAGAGACCAGTGTATCCAAAATTTCCAGTCCCATTCCATATGCACCAGCTGGAATATCGGTGGATGCCACCACAATGGGATTAGATGAATCGGATACATCTACAGCCAAGATTTGCAGTGAACCATTGTATCTTGCTGGCAGGAAGGCATAATTTCCCGATACTTCGACTTTTTTCGTAGCGGAGATATTCTCGAGGACACCTACTAATTCATAAGTATCCGGTTCGGCAATAGTGAATAGAGAATCCGAAATATCGGATATATTGGTGTCCGATAGTGCCATTATTTTCACCAGACATTGATTGGAAATAGTATTTGGGACAGTCCACAGATAGGAACCATCGGATGGAGTTCCTGAAATAACCGGCGACCAGGAACTGCCCGAATCTGTGCTGTAATTTATTTTCACACTATCTATCCAGCCTGATTCCCAGGTTATTTCATAGGTGGTGTTGGCGATTAGTGTTTCTCCTCCATTGGGTTGATTCACCACAACCGATGGGATACGAATCAGTGCTCCGTATATATCATCATTAGCGCCATTTCTGTTATCTGTCCATACACAGAAATATTTTTTATTCGCTGGACTATAATCTATCTTGGGGGTTCGTGGACTGTGTGCGGAATCGCATATCGCAAAATCACTTCCTGCAGGATTACAGGAGGCATCTAAAAATCTCCCGTAGATATCATCGGTAAATACCGGTCTTCTATCTTTCCATACCACCAGAAAACCATCCTGATGATATCCGATGTCGGGTTCTGCCTGTGCTTCACTCTCGGTGCATACTGCAGAACCAGTCACTGTAAAAGAATCGAGATGTCCTAAAAGCGCGGCGTAAATATCGGCATTAGTGGTGCCATCATAATGTTGCCAGGCGATAGCAAATCTGGATTCACTGGGTGATGTGCCCTGCACACCGCAAACTGCTGGTGCGCTGGCGAAATTATCATCCACCAATAAAAACGATGATGAAATAGCATTTCCCGATGAGTCGAAATATCTACCGTAAATTCCTTTGCCCGCGACGGTGGAATCCTCCCATACTGCGAGGAATTCGTATCCATCGAACGCTACATCGGGATTTTTTGATACAGGACCGGAAAGTGTCTGCACTCCGCCAACCGGTGAACCGCTGGCATCTAATACTATATATCGAGTCTCGAATGAACCGGAATTATACATCCATACATAAAGATAATTAGTTCCCGAAAATGCTACCTCGGGGTAGTATAAATTAGTGGTAATATCGTCCACCATCCATTCGGAATCAAGCATTTCCGAGCATATAGCATCGAATGCATAAATTTGAGATGCGGTTCTGAGGTCGAACCAGAATGTCCGAAATTCGCCAGTGGAAGAATCGTATTCTACAGTCGGACCGGTTTGATTGTTGGATGCGGTGCATATTATATGAATGGAACTCAAAGTAGCATCGGGATATACCGAATAGCCATATATATTAGCATTAGTCGAACCGGAGCGATAATCCTCCCAGGGGACAAAGAAACAATCATCACTTGCGGAAACTCTCGGTTCCACTTGATTGTTGCTTGTTCCGGGAGTCAATGCTACTTCTTGAATCTCCTGTCCATATAATGATGAAAATAAAATGATAGTGTATATAAA
>QNEG01000090.1 GCA_003645115.1 bacterium
ATATTATCGATATCAATACAAATATTATTATTATATCGGTCCAAACTTTCGAACCACCGCAAAATTCTAATCCAACATTCATCTGGAAACCGGATAAATCGATTTCATCGGGGATATATCTTATCAGAGCGACAATCGGCACCAGGAAAATAATCAAACGCGCAGTGCTGGTAAGATAAAACAATCTGAACCATTATCTACAACCTATCTTAATTGCACATAAAAAAGCGGTTCCCCTTTGGCGAGGAACCGCTTGCAATTTATATCGTCCAACTAATGAATGGACGATTACTTAATCAGCATCATCTTTCTGGTCTCATTCATTCTACCAGCGGTCAGTCGGTAGAAATATACTCCACTGGAAACCTCACTGCCATCGACATTCTTACCATTCCAGACGATGGTATGATATCCAGCTTCCAGTTCTCCATTTACCAGCGTTTTCACCACTCGACCATTTATATCCAGGATATCCAGCGATACATTTTCATCCACAGGAAGGGCGAAAGAAATCTCGGTAGTAGCATTGAATGGGTTCGGAGTATTCTGCATCAAAGCGAATTTCTTGGGGAGTTTGTCGTCCTCGGCACCGAGAGCAGAAGCGTTTACTATTACATACAGTGTTCGTGTTCCGGAGAAAGTGAAGCTATAATGGTCGATTTCTCTCATATTGACATACTCATCAGCCACTGGGTCGTAGAGCTGGAATTGATATCCTTCATAAATCTGGTTCATACCCTGTGAGCAATCTGTGCCATTAGGGATATGATCCATAGGCCAAGATATCAGGACATCATCGCCAGTGCTGGCGTTATCTATAATGATTTCCCAGGTTTTCATAGTGCCATCTGCCATCACACCTTTCAAATCTCGCATCAACGCATAACCCTCGCAAGCGAAGCTGAGATAATCATCGGTCATAGTAGGTGGCACCAGTGCATCCCAGTCGGGATCGAAGCCATCGGTGGCGGCAGTTTCTAAACCCAGATAATTCCATTTATCCTCAGTAGAACCGACCGTAACGCCCATTCTGAGTATGAATTCAGGTAGAGCTTCGTCCATCTTGGATTGTTTCGTCTTGGCGAGAACAGGGAATATACCGTTATTTCTCACCGGCAGGACTCCGATTTCACCGGGTTCCACTACCACGAAGAATCCCTCGAATGGGTCGATATATCTATCTGCACCGGTTGGCAATCCAGGAGAATAACTTCCACCATCGCCATTGTAATATGTGGGATATAATCCATCGAATAGTGCATCTGCCACTATGTTATCCCAGTCGATACGGGTATTAACTGGATTTCCGACCAGGTTCCAGCCCTCATAAGCAGAACCGGGATAGTATGGTAAATTCATAGTGAAATCATCATAATAAGGTGCGCCGATTACATCGATTCTTGCGTGATCGCGCCAAGCGAGCAGATAATAACCCACTCCGCGCTCGAATTGTGTCGGCACAGTCCACATTCCTCGTTCTGGGTCCCAGGCAAATATATTGGAATGCCCAGGCTCATTATAGAACGGAACTATATCATCGCAAAACTGGGTGTATATATTATTGGGTTCAGCATCCACGGGAACAGAAATCAGGTTCCAGCCCATTCGGATATCCCGGGAAATTGTGATTTGCGCAGGATAGTTTAATATAGTATCACCCTCGTAAGTGAACACTATATCGAAATCGTAGATACCGGGAGCACCCAATCCAGAGGATACAATATATATAGTGGTGCAAGCATTAGCTGGGATAGTAACCGAAGTCGGGACGATAGCGACACCTGGCGGAGCAGCTCCACCTGGAATTTCCACTGCGTATGCTTTTTCCTGATTCATCGAAACGAACCACAGCAGACCATTGGCATCGACCTCACAGCCTGCCAGTGCATAATCTCCGAGTTCATCGAAGGTGAATACATTGAGAATGTATCCGGTTGCTGGATCGAATTCGAATATGTGGTTATCCGCATCGTTTATACAGCACCACACTGTCCTTCTGGTAGGATGGAACGATACTCCAGCAGGTCCAGAATAAGGACCAGAATAAGGACTAGCCCAGGCGCGGATTATCTCACCGGGATTATCCCAGGTGGTGCCTTTTATCTCGTATATTACATCATCGTTCCAGCCAGCAATATAAAATATATCCAGTGCGGCATCGTATCCAACACCTCTCTGTGAGACGAAATCCCACCAACCGGTGGGGTCGGTGAGTGTGCTGATAACGGTGCCATCGTGTGGGTCCCACTGATATAGTGCGTTATCGCCACCCACATTTACCTGCCAGATATATTCTCCATCATAAGTCATATCTCCAGCGAAACCATCAGGAATTACTGGCGACCAAGTGGCATTGTAAAATGTCCCAGTAAATTCACCATCGGAATCGTATTTAAGATTTTTTGCTCCAGTGGCTGTAATAGAACTAATCCAGTAATTATATGCTGTATGCAAACCGATACAGCCAAATCCCCATGGTGTTGAAGCTTCCGGTGCAAGCTCGAAAGAATCCACTATCTCGCCGACAGCTTTGCCAGAGAATGAAGTGGTCATCGCTTCACCTCTACCGCTTGTGCGATTATTATTCGCTATTAAACGGCTCTTGGAAAGATACTCATCCAGATTGTCGATATCTATTTCATTCAATTTCTTTCCAGTTATATCGTAATATTCACTGGAAGGAGTAGAACGGAATAGTCCGCCTTCTTCGGTGGGTGGAGCAATACCGATTCCCAATGTGATTGGTTCATCATTGGGATTGCAAATGGTGAAATACGCACTATCGTCTTCACCATAAGCTAATCCGGCGACCAATCCACCCTCTTCCAAACTGGGGTCGATTATGAACTGATTAAGTGGAATATATATTGGACCGGATGTATCATTCTGTGCGATAACTGTATTCACATAATTGGGTGCATATCCGTATGCAAAGCCATTCACCGGATAATATCCTGCGGGAATACCACAAAGGACGAAATAGCCACTGGCATCTGTGGTAGTGGAAACTCCACCAGCAGTAACAGTAGCACCGGAAATCACATTAAATGTCTCTGCATCATATACATATCCTTTGACACAACCCTCGGGTTGTGGAAGAACAGGGAATAATACATCATCTACATACCAACCAGCATAAGAAGATACACTGGAATCGGTTCCCAGACGAAATCTGATATGAGTGATAGAACCAGTATATGCAGACAGGTCGATTCTCGCATAGGTCCAATCGCTCGTGGTGCCCGTATAACCTGGTTCGCCAGAAAGTCCAAAAATACTATTATCATCATATCCACCATCGGGATAGACAATAATCCAATTTGTTCCACCATCGGTGGATACGGAAATATTTCCACCATCCCAAGAATTTTCCATATCATACCAGTGATAGAAATCTATTTCTGTAATAAGTGATGAATATGATGAGATGTCGTATATTAGTTTCCAATCGGCATCATTTACATAGTCGTCATCGAGGTCTGTTCCCCAGCAATTGACACCGGAATGTGCGGCACTTGGGCCCCAGGTTGGAGTTCCCCATTCCCATGCGCCGGTTGTAGGATCGGGCACGAATCCGCCATCATCAGCCTCGAAATCTATATATAATGGCTCCGGACTCAAGAATATAGTATCCACATAAGTGGTCTCATCGGCGACTACATTAAATAGTGATGATGTCTGTGTTCCATAAGTGAAATAACTTGCCATAACCGCATAAGTTCCAGCTTCGACAGCCTCGAAGAAATATCCACCGGATGCATCACTAAGAGTATCGAAATCTGTTCCCAGAAGTTCACACAGGATGCCAGCATCGGCGCCAGGAGTATCGGTAAGGTCAACATATCCAAGGACATAACCCATCGGGCGTCTGTTGAGGATGAAATTGACTACCAATGTTTCTCCCTCCGCAATGGAAACACTGCTGGATTCTGGTGCCCAGGCAGGTTCCTTGGAAGCGGTTACTATATAATCACCGGGAGCGACTAATAAGGTATAGGAACCATCGGAAGCAGTAATATAAGATGATGTAATCGGTCCATCGGCAACAACACTAACACCACTATGGTCGGATTCTCCGCTGAGTATCACATTCCCGCGAATTACTGCATAAGATGTAAGATGGGCATCGATTGCCACATCATCTATATACCAACCGGGATAAACACCAGAACCATCGGAACCGAAATGCCATCTAACCATAACATCAGGAACGCCTGCATATACGGAAAGGTCGAATTGAGCTTGAGTCCAGGTAGTGCCATCACCAGAATAACCATCTTCACCAGAAAGAGCAGAAGCTACTATCCCGGATGCAGGATAACCGCCATCGGGAGTAATAACATTCCAAGAGCTACCACCATCGGTAGAAATTTTAATGTTTCCACCATCATAAGGGGTTCCATAAAATCCTTCTTCGATATCATACCACTGCCAGTATGTTAACACAATAGGTGGTTCGAATGAAGAGAAATCGAAACTTGCAGTTTCCAGTCTATAATCGGCATTGTTTCCATAATTGCCATCCAAACCGGTTGCCCATACATTAATACCACTATGAGCCGCTGCCGGACCATAAGTGGGTTCTCCCCATTCCCATCCACCGGTAGTCGGATTGGGAGTCAGATTACCATCATCGCCCTCGAAATCACTCTGATAAACAGTAGCAATAGGTAATCTGCTGAGTGAGAAATTAACATCCACAGTTTCATCTACCGCCACCACCACAGCATAGGATGTCTCCGATTCCCAATAGAATCCATTGAATGCATAGACATCGTAAGTTCCCTCGGTAACGGTCAGTTCATAATATCCGGATGGGTCGGTATATGCGGTAAAGCTTGCACCATCCATCGCAGTAACTTCCACACCGCTATGGTCGGTTTCGCCCTCTAAAGTAACATAACCTCGAATTAATCCTGCAGGTGGCATAGTAGGAGTATATTTTATTGCGGATGGACCGGGTTCGAGCGCTGCTGCTCCATCCACTACCCAAGTTTCTGTTCCATAGGTGCCATCATAAAGATATTCCACACCGATAGTGCCATCTTCATTTTCTATTCCCAGAGTGGCATCATCCAATCCGGTAGCATCGATAGTCTCGTATTTCACGATTATTTCACCGTTTCCGCCGGGTTCATCGCAGGCTGCGGGATTAATTAACATTACCTCGAAATTGTAATATATCGAGCCACTCAATTCACGAGCATTATACCATTCTATTATGAATGTATCGCCGGCAGAATAAGAATATACTGCGCCATCGGACATAGTCAGGTCATCCCATAATGGTGCAACAAAGCAATCTATTTCCCCACCAGTGGTAGGAATTGACTCATTCCAGTAAGCATCAGTTCCAGGGTCTGCACCGAATACCAACCAGCCATTTGTTCCCACCCAGATAGTGCTATAATCGTTTCCATAGAATCGGAATACAAATGGCAGTGATATCGATGTCCTATCATCGTCGGAACTTATACCAAGATCGGCGCCCACACCTGTAATATCACGGAATACATTGTCCGGTGCTTCAGGATATGGGTCGGTATTATCATAGGCGTAATAATTGCCCTGGACTACCAGTTCGAAAGTATCGGAATATCCCATACTGGATGGAATGTAAGTATCCTCGGCGGAGAAATAATAACTTACGGTGGACCATCCTGGCTGACCGGGAATTTCGCCCACATAAGTTCCTCTGCCATTCCCATCGATAACATCGGGGGACATACTGATACAGGTATAAGTTCCCGAGTATCCAGCACCTCTATCCACATCGTAGCAAATTTCTGCCGATGATGGACTGACACCGGTGGCATCGTCGATATAAACAGTCTCTGGGAAACTGGCATATGTATATGGATAAACTGCGTGGAAATATGTGGCGTGGTCGAAATTAGGTGGAGCCGGCTCGGACATATAAAGTCCCACCCAAATAGAGTCCACCATCATATTCAGTCCATTGTAAATTTGATATAGGAAACCGATTTTCGTGGTTCCTGAAAGTGGAGTCGAAAGATTGTCGATTCTGAATTTTTCTGTCGCCACTTCTGTTCCGGATGCTGCGGGATAGACCGCTACTGTCTCAGCCCAGGTTACTCCATTATCGGTGGAAATAGCTACCAGTGCCTCACCGGTATTCCCACTCCAGTGACCGATTTGATACCAGTAATTAAGGATAATAGAGTCTGCAGCTGCTGTTCCATCGAATGAAGGTGTAATCAACCAATCGTTCTCGGTTTCCACACCATTTCCATCGATTTGAGCCACTTCATTACCAGCCGGGCGATACCAGGAATTAGCACCGCCTAAATCCTCGGTAGTCCAACCCGCTGGTGGAAATGATGGGTCCACAAAATTCTCCGGTCCCACAAGGTAGCTCGAAGGCTGAGCAATAATCAAACCCACGAGCAGAAAGATAAACCACACACTTCGCTTCAACATTGTTCCCTCCTTTGATTTAATAATTTGTTAC
>QNEG01000091.1 GCA_003645115.1 bacterium
ATTCCCAGTGGTCTCAATGATTGTAGATGATTATCCACCACTGATTGTTCCTTGCGCTCTCCCCATTTAAACCATCGAAGTAATCTTCTCTGAATATTGCGTTTATTTGTGCGCACCACATTCGCATCGCTGGTTGCGGAAAGGAATATACTGCGAAAATCTACCTGCAAATCAACTATCCAATCGGGTGAATATTGTTGTATCTGCCGTCGAGCGTTCTTACTGCTATAAAATTCAAAGAGCATAGAAATTCTATCATCTTCCCGAAAAATAGGAGCATATTGTGGCTTTGTGATAAATGCTATTTTCCATCCATTGCGATTTAAGGCTTCTACCACTGCCGATGCTAATACTACATCGCCTAATGAGGAAAACCGAATTATTAATGCTCTGGACATAATTTATATTATGAATAATATTCATTCACCTAAAATTTTCAATTTTTCTTTTGCTGGAGCTGTTTCCTGTGCTGTGGGATAATCACTTATTAATTCTTTGAACAGTTCTTTTGCTCGAGGAACATTATCCAATTTCATCGCACAAATACCAGCATTATACAATGCCGATGGAATCAGTTCACTTTCGGGATAATTTGTTTTTACCGCAAGATATGTATTCATAGCCTCATCGTATTTCCCCATCGCATATAGACATTCGCCGAGATAATATTTCGCGTCATCTGCCAAAGCGCTATTTGGGAACATTCCTAAGAATTGCTCGAATTCCATTTTAGCCAGTTCAAATTTACTTCGATTATAATCCAGTTGTGCGGTTTCGAACAACTTTTTAGGATTGACCGTAGCTCGAGATTCCGGCGCAGTAGTATCCGTGGTATCGGTAGTTGTGGTCCTGGGAGCTTCCAATTCCTCACGCATCGCTTCCAATTTCTCGCGCAGTTCGGAAACTTGATAACCCTTATCGGTCAATATATTTTCTATCATTCGCATTTCCTCGGCTATCATCTGCAGATTATATTCCTGATTTGCATTGAGTTGCCTTATCAATTCCTGTTGAATCTGCAACAATGAGTCTATAGTAGCGAGTTGGTGTTGTTGTTTGGCGTTGGCTTGAGTAAGATAATCCATCTGCTGCTGGAATTGCTTGATTTCACTTCTGGTGGCACATCCCGTAAACAACCACAGGAGACATACGCCAGTAATAAGCAGATATTTTACTTTAGTTATATTCATAATCTAAACCTAAAAAAACGGGGGCAGTTTTTCCACCCCCGTAAATTTTGTCCACGAGCTATCCTATTTAGATATCACATTAAATTCGACTCGTCTATTTCGCCACCAGCAATTTTCATTATGCTCGGTGCATACCGGTCGTTCCTCGCCGTAGCTGATTGTCTCGATTCTATTGGCACCGATTCCGTATTGGATGAGGAAATTTTTGACTGCATTCGCTCTCTTTTCGCCCAACGAAAGATTGTATGCATTGGTTCCCCGTTCGTCGCAGTGTCCCTCCAGGCGAACTCGAATTGTCGGACTATCCATCAATTGCTTGGCATTGTCATTTAGTATAGCTTTAGCTTCAGCAGTAAGTCTATACTTGTCGAATTCGAAATAGACATTTTTTAGTTCGAGTTTCGGTTTCGGTTCGGGTTTTACTACTGGTTCCTCGATTTTGGGTTCGGGTTTTTTCTCTTCCACCGGTGGTGGAGGTGGTGGTGGAACTTTCTTGGCGCAACCACCACTGAATATACTTACCATAAGCGCTATTAAAGTAAGTGATAGAACGGTGCGTTTCATTATGCCTCCCTTTTTTACTTAATTTTATTTTATAGTCCGATGTTCAATATTTTTGCTTACACAAAATAATGTAATTTATTTTTTACGCAAATGTTTTTTTTCAATTACAAAATTGCACTTATCTCCAATTAAAGTCAACAACTTTATGGAATAAATTATGAAAAATCGCAAAAAAATAATAATTCTTATTTATACCAAAGAATTTGACATTACAGGACAGGAATATATTTTGCCCCCAATGAGTATTTATTTATATTATCAATGAAATTTGAGAAAGGAACTAAATATGCTCGACATTAAATTCATAATGGAAAATAGCGAGATAGTAAAAGCTGCCTGTAAGAATAAGAATGAGCAGGACAATGTGGATAAGATAATAGATTTAAACAGGATGAGGAAGATATATACTGCAGAACGCGATGAACTTCGAAGGCAGTTGAATGAAATTTCTGCAGAAATAGGGGAAATAGCAAAAAAGGGTGGAGATATAAGTTCTATCAAAGTGAAGGCAAAAGAGATATCCGAGCAGGTAAAATCTGTGGAGGAGGAACTGTCGATTGTAGAAAAAGAATTGGATAGACTTGTTCTGACCGTGCCCAATATTCCTGACAGTAGTGTTCCTGTGGGTTTCAGCGAGGATGATAACAAAACCATTCGCATAATAGGAGAACCGCAAAAATTCGATTTCGTCCCCAAAAATCACATTCAATTAAATGAAAAATTACACCTTTTCGAACTAGAGAGAGCCGCAAAAATTACAGGGTCTTTTTTCCCATTATTCACTGGGAAAGGAGCAAAATTGGTCAGGAGTTTGGTCAATTTTATGCTGGATATCCATACTGCCGATGGAAAATACTATGAGATATTCCCACCGTTCCTGGTAAATAGAGATTCTATGCTGGGCACAGCGCAATTGCCAAAATTGGAAGAAGATATGTATCGTGTCGAACAGGAGGATTATTTTCTCATTCCCACCGGAGAAGTCCCGATGACTAATCTGTATCGAGGTGAAAAACTTTCCGAGGACGATTTGCCGATATATTATTGTGGATATAGTGCCTGCTTTCGGCGTGAGGCTGGAAGCTATGGAAAGGATACTAAAGGATTGATGAGACTTCACCAGTTCGATAAGGTAGAATTGGTGAAAATAGTTCACCCCGACAATTCATACGATGAGTTGGAAGGACTTCTCCATGATGCAGAGAAAATATTAGATTTGCTCGGAATTCACTATCGGGTCAGGGTATTGTGCACCGGAGACTTGACTTTCGCCTCGGCAAAGACTTATGATATCGAGATATGGGCACCAGGAACGGAAAAATGGTTGGAGGTATCCTCGGTATCCAATCTTACCGATTTTCAGGCGAGGAGAATGAATACCAGATTTCGCTCATCGAAAGATAATAAATTACACTATGTTCACACACTCAACGGCAGTGGAGTCGCTATCCCACGGTTGATTATATCATTGCTGGAAACATACCAGAATAGCGATGGCGCCATCGAAATTCCCGAAATATTACAGGATTATTTTGGCGCAGAAAAAATCGAATAGTATAGTTTTCTAGAAGAACTTGCATAAAAGTGTTTTCACAGCGTAAAAAACGAAAATCTCATCGTTTTTCAGACAAAAATTGTATCAAATCGTAAAAAAAGTATATCATAACACTTTTATTTATATATACTAATTTTGAGTTCGAGGGGGAATTTAAATGGATTTGTTAAAAATAGGGAAATCATTTCTGCAATATGGACAGCCAGATTTAGCATTGCGATATCTGCAAGAGTCGGTAGATAATAATCCCAATGATGAAAATTGTTGGTTGGCATTGGGAGAATGTCAGATTTTTTTAAATGAATTGGATAAAGCTGAATACTCTTTGAGTAAAGTAGTAGAAATCGACGAGAAGAATAGTCGTGCGTTGGTGTTGCTGGGATTGATTTATCGAGAAACTGCGCGCAAGAAAAAATCGTTGCAATGCTTTTCACAAATACAAAAACTGGGAATGCCGATATGGGAAATGTATATGATATTGGGTTCGGCTTATCTTAATATGAATAATCTGGATGAGAGCGAGGAATATCTAATTAGAGCAAGAGAATTAGCCTCGAACAATAGCGATATATACTATTTCCTGTCCATATTGGCTCGCAAAAAGAACGATGAATCAGCGGCGGAAAAATCAATCAGGAGGGCAATCGAGATTCGACCAGATGAGTCTCGATACTGGTATCAATTAGGTTCGATATATAGAGTGCTGAAGAAAAATATGGACAGAGCGATTAGATTTTTCAAAACCGCTATCGAATTGGATTCGGAGAGGTTCGAGGTATGGAACGATTTGGGAATAACATATATGGAACTGTGTGATTATGATAATGCTCGCAAGTGTCTGCTGAAATCGATGGAAATCGACCCATATCATTATCGACCATATTATAATCTCGCCTGTGCCGACTCATTGGAAAATCGCCCAGATGAGGCGATAGAATATCTTCAGAAAGCGTTCGAATTGGCACCGGCGCGGGTTTGCAAGCTAATGGCAAAAGATGAAGATTTACACTCACTGTGGAGCAATCCAAAATTTGTTCATTTTTTCGTCCGACATTGCCAGGAAAAATAATTCTATCATAAATCGAAAATTACTCTACCGAACCATTTATCTCCTCGAGGTTCTGCACAAAGCATATGATAAGTTACTCCCTTAATTTCGGAATGTAATTTGTGGCGTCGTTTATCCAATGGTTCACCATATACAGTCGCTACAAGATGTTTTAAATCCAATTCATCGAAATGAATTTCTTTTATCAAAAATTGGTCGTATTGAGTTATCTGGACTAATTCACTCAAAAAATCGTGTAATAATAAATCGGCAGCTGGTGCTTTTAACTCCAATGTTCGAGTTTGTTTCTTCTCTACATCGTTCAAATCATACATCAAATCGAGCATACCCATCGCAATCTGGAGTATCATATCCTCAAAACTGTCTGCGGTAACTTTAAATCCGGCGTCGGCAGTATGGTCTATTTCCTCGAGCATTTTCAGGTTGTCTCAAAATTTGGTTTTTTTTTATAATCCAAATATTGTGCTCCAAATAATTTTTCCAGCATCTTTTCCTCGACTTTAGCTCGCCAGATGTGAGTGGGCAATACGATTATTATAGCGAATGCGAGTGCTGGTATAGATACGAGAGCTATTGCCAGACCGATGTAAAATAATACTGTTCCCCAATATTGTGGGTGTCGAGTAATTTTATAGATTCCATCGGAAACAATCTTTTTCGGTTTTATGTGAACTTTTTTATAGGATGGAAAAATAATTTTTTTTGCCACATCGCCCAGTGGGTCGATATCCACACTTTGATGTCCTAATTTTTTTCTTCCCAGATACCAGATTAACCATCCACCCAGAAAAATGACCAATCCTGCTCTTCGTATCCATAAATGGTTCAATGGTGCATTATATGAATATCCCATAGTTAACATCAACACCAGAAAGAATAGTATATAAGTGGAAAAAGTTATCCAGTATGCGAGTATATATTTTTTGTCCAGTTTAAATGTTTCCATTATTGCTCCTCGATTTCCAGAAATGGAAAAAGTTTTTTCCCATCACATTTTCGATAACATTTGAATTATAATTATTTTCGTGCATAAAAAAAGCAATTTTCCAGAAATCTTCGGCATCGTGAATTTCACTCGGTAGTGCCCGAACACCATCGAAATCAGACCCCAAAGCGGGAACTTTTTCGCTCGACACCTCCATTACTTTATCTATGTGTGCAATCAAATCGCCGAGCGATACTTGCTTGTATTTTTTCGATGAAAGAAATCCAGGAAAAAAATTTATTCCAATAATTCCGTTTGCCTGCCCCAGTTTCTCTATCATATCCAATGTGATATTCCTGGATGAATCCTTCAATTCTCGGACGCAGGAATGCGAAAGCATCGGACTAATCCCCATTTCCAAGAGGTCATAAAATGTTCTATCCGAAGAATGAGAAGCATCTATAATGCCACCCATTTGATTTATCTGGTTTACGATTTCCTTTCCATCGGGAGTAATCCCTTTACTCTGGTCGTCCATAGATGAATGAGCGAACCGGTTGGAATTATTCCAGGTCAATGTAAATATTCTTACTCCTTTGTCCCATAATTGCGCCAATCGGTCTGGATTCTTTTCGATAGGGTGAAGTCCCTCTATTTCCAGTATCACCGATTTTATACCATCGGAATGATTTTCCATCCATTCTTGTGGAGTCCTGGTCAGACGCAATCTATCCGATGCCGATTTCAGTGCATCATCGAGAATAGCCAACTGTCGATTTACTTTTTTCCACCATAATTTTTCGGGTATCCATCGCGGATGGACAAATATAGATAATACTTGACAGGAAATTCCACCTCGTTCCATTCTGGGCAAATCGAAATGTCCACTGTTTCGTCCATTTATTAGTGTCCAACCATTTTTCACCGAAGATAGAACATCACAATGCAAATCCGCAGTGAGCATCCTGGATATTTTTTCTCGAAATTTTTCTGCCATTTCCTTATTCAATCGCCTTCATTTGAGACAGTTTCTTATAGTTTGAAAACCACTATATATAAATCGTCAATTGTTAAATCCAATTCAATTTAACCGAACAATATTCACTGTCAACTCAAATATATGCCCAAATTCGATATTTGCAGATGGAGTATTAGTG
>QNEG01000092.1 GCA_003645115.1 bacterium
ATTACTAAAATCATCGCAGAGATTATTAAAAATCACCAATAAAGACTCGCCCATCGGTAAGCTATTGTCGAACAACAAGTTAATTAAATTAGGCTGGGGTATATTTTCCCTGAAATTAATACTCGAATCGGCAATAAGGCACTTTATATCCGCACTGGCGGGTTCGGAGAGAACTATTCCCAATTCTGAAATCGGAAGTATGGACGAACCTGGTTTACTTGATAGAATAATACTCGGTGGTATAGTATCGATTTTCTCACCCGGCGGGATTTTTTGGGATATATTCTGGCAATTTCCCAGCCAATCGCAGATTGGCAACTGGATTTCTGTTTCGAGAATATGTTGTGTGGAGCGCCAGAACACCGAGTTCGAATCCACAGGGTCGAACCAGATTTTCCCATTCAATGACCACAGTGAATCCAGAATTATTTTCTTGGAAAAATTAAATTTTACAGTAAAACTATCCGGTCGAGTTATGGACAATATTTCGGGAGATAAAGTATCATTCGGTATAATAGGGAGGAGAATATTTTTCTTTTTCCCCGGGTAAATCGGTTCGATAGGAGTGGATATTTTATCGGCAATTTGCCAATCTATTTCGGAGTCGGTTCCAGAAATGCCATATAACCATAATTTTTTGTCGGGTAAATTGGGCAAATAAAATTTGCCATCCTTATCGGATATCCCGATTCTAATCGCATTGTCGAACTCCGCAGAATCCAAGTAAGCGAGAATAAGTATATCTTTTATCGGTTTCAAGCTTAACATATCGATTGTCCATCCTGAAATCCGAAGTGTATCCAGATATTCGCCGGTGGAGAAAGAAATAGTTTTTGCACTCCCCATTTTATTCCCTCGAATATCAGAAAATTCAGGTGTTAGAATAATAGTATAAGTGGTGTTTTCCGATAAGTTCTCCTCGGAAACTATATGGACAGACTTTTTCCGAAATTTTTTGATAACCTTTCCCGGTCGGGGAGAAATAATCACGGTAGATAAATTCTGGAGAATATTTTCATTAAATTGTATAGATATTTCCGTATGGACAGGGACATTAGTTGAGCTATCTGCGGGAATAGATGTTGTTATTTTCGGTGGAGTCTCATCGGGTGGACCGCCCGGTGGAGATACTCTTTTGGCGCATCCCAAAATAAACAGGATATATAATATCCATAAAAAAAATTTCCGTCGTTGCCAAAGCATATACAAAATATACTATAGCATCCGACGGAAAGTCAAGGATAACAATACCTCTTTGCACTGATTACTGGAAAATTTTCACTTTTCCATCCTGACTTGAAGTATGGAAGGCTGTTCGCGTTTCCTTCGCAGATACCATCTCAATGCTTCAGCCTGCCCCTCCTTGCCAAATATCGCAAGAAGCAACGAACGATAACAGAGATACTTTTCCAGTAACCGTTCCTCGTTTTTAATTGTTTCCATATCCACCCTCCTACAAATAATATACTATTAAAAAAATTTTTCTTGTCAATACCCTTTTTGAATATATTCTCTATCTTATTCTGTCATAGTATGTTATGGCGAATGTGGAGAAGAGTAAAATTCTACTTTCAATAAAATTAATTTGGGAAAAGATACAATGTATTATTAGAAAACGATGAAAAATAGCTTGACATTTCAGAAATTCGAGTCGAGTTTACTAAAAACGGGAGGATATTATGGCAAGGAAAAAACGAACATTTATGGACAAGATTGCCAAAGGCACCGGACCGCGAGGAGAAAAATGCCCTAAATGTGGAGAAATCCTGCAAGCGGTGAAAATTGTCAGACCATATAAGACCGACAAAGGCAGTTGGAGATATTTAGAGGAAATGGTCAGGGTATGCAAGTGCAATCAAAAAGAACTATTAGTGGATAAACCAATAAGTTGATAGTGAAGTTTTTAGGTAGTATGAAAACCCAATTTTGAAATACGAAAATTGGGTTTTTATATTGAAGCGGGGGATAAATTATGCAAGTTCTGGTGTTGTATTACTCACGGACAGGGAACACAAAAAAATTAGCGGAGTCGATTGCCGATGGTGTCCGGAAAGTAGATGGAGTCGATTGTATAATCAGGACTCCTGATGATGTCAGCAAGGACGATTTCTTATCATCACAGGGAATAATAGCTGGCTCGCCGGTATATTTTGGCACTATGGCATCGGAATTGAAAGAAGTATTGGATAAGTTTGTGGGAATTCGCAGGCAGATGGAAGATAAAATCGGCGCCGCATTCGCTACTTCCGCAGACCAATCTGGTGGTAAGGAAACCACTATTATGTCCATCCATCAAGCGATGTTAATTTATGGGATGATAATTGTCGGCGACCCACTCGATGCCACCGGCCATTATGGTGTATCTTGCGCTGGAACACCGGATAGAAAAACTATCGAAAATGCCATAAAATTGGGACAGCGCGTAGCTAATTTAGTAAAAAAAATACACTCTTAAAATTCTTCTAATCGATATTTATTTCTCTTTTCTGAATTAAAATATTGCATTCGCATATACTTTGAAATATCTTTGTTATATGCGATTGGAATGTGAATGGAATCTACTCGATTAGGAGGATTATATGCGTAAAAAATTGATTGCTGGTAATTGGAAAATGCACAAGACAGTGAATGAGGCACAGATATTGGCTCGACAACTCGCCGACAGACTTTCCGATGTGAATTTCGCCGATATCGCTATATTCCCGTCATTCGTGGATTTATATCCGGTGAATGTCATAATTAGAGAGAAGGAATCCAATATTCATCTGGGCGCACAAAATATGCACCCCGAATCAAATGGTGCATATACTGGAGAAATTTCCGCCGATATGTTAATCTCTGCGGGAGCCACTATGGTAATTCTGGGACATTCCGAAAGAAGACATATTTTCCTGGAAACCGATTCTTTCATCAACCGAAAAGTGAAAACAGCACTATCCACAGGATTAGTCCCCATTTTGTGTATCGGCGAATTGCTGGAGGAACGCAAGTCGGGAAAGACTGAACAAGTGTTGGAAAAACAAATAAATGGCAGTCTCAAGGATGTGAAAATAAACACTGCTGATAAACTGATTATCGCCTATGAACCGGTTTGGGCAATCGGCACCGGTGAAAATGCTACACCGGAGCAAGCTCAACAGGCGCATAAATTTGTCCGAGAACTGTTAGCAAAACACTGGGGTGAGGATATAGCTCAGAACTTGAGAATCCTATACGGCGGAAGCGTGAAACCTAATAATGCACAATCCTTGCTGTCTCAACCCGATGTGGATGGTGCATTAGTGGGTGGCGCTAGCCTGGATGCCGATTCTTTCGAAAAAATTATTCGTTCTGGATATTGAGATTTAATAACATTTATAAGGAGATGAAAGAATGGAAAAATTGAATGACATAGTAATCTCACGGGCAATCGTGGAAAAGTTTATGGAACGACTAACCGACAATTTAGCTGTGGATGTGGCTATTGCAGGTGCCGGCCCAGCTGGTATAGTGGCAGGATATTATCTGACAAGATATGGATATAAAGTCGCCATTTTCGAAAGAAAATTGTCGGTAGGCGGTGGTATGTGGGGTGGTGGAATTATGTTCAACTTTATCGTAGTCCAGGAGGATGCAGCCTCTGTGCTGGGTGAATTCGCTGTGGAACCACAACCATACGGAGAAAAGGGTTATTACACTGCCTGTTCGGTGGAAACTATGGCTAAACTCACCGCTAAAGCTACCGAAAATGGAGTTACAATATTTAATGCTATGACTGTCGAGGATGTCGCATGGGATGGTTCTCGAGTTCAGGGTGTAGTGATAAACTGGAGCGCCGTGGATGCCGCTGGATTGCATGTAGATCCTATCACGGTGAAAGCTACATATGTTATCGATGCCACCGGACACGATTGCGATATAGTCCGAACACTGGTCAGGAAAAATAAAGTAAAACTATTCACTCCCACAGGCGAAATTGCCGGTGAGTGCTCTATGTTCGCTATACAAGCTGAAAAAGATGTGATTAGTAATACTCGTGAAGTATATCCCGGTATCTATGTGGCAGGAATGTCAGCAAATGCAGTGTTCGGCAGTCAAAGAATGGGTCCGGTATTCGGCGGGATGATTCTATCGGGAAAACGAGTGGCAAATCTTATTCATCAATCACTTTCAGATTCTGTGTTCGCAACAGCCGGAGCAGAATAAATAATATGTTATGACCACAGAAAAATTAACAAGATTGGATAGCGATGAGGAAATTCGCCGGAAAATATTGCCACACTGCTGAATCCAGTATGGAGACATATGGGAAGATAAAATATCCGGTCATAGAATCGGTTGTTTGAGCGCTGATGATATAAACGATGGAAGAAAACTAATGGGCGGAAAACCAGCGGTGCTGGCTGTTCAAGACCCACCATATAATATTATAGTGGGAAATAAAAAATACGGTAAATCTGGGGAAAATAAATCGTGAAAATTATATCCAATGGTGCAGAAAATGGGTTCGCAATACTGTGGATATTCTCGAGGATGATGCGCATTTATATATCTGGCTGGGCGCAGACCAGAAAGATGATTTCTTCCCACTGCCAGATTTTATGATTATAATGAGGGAATTTGCGCAATTGTGCACACGAAGTTTTATCACTATGAGAAATCAGCGTGGATACGGAACACAAAGAAATTGGATGGCAATTAGACAGGAATTGTTATATTATGTCAAAGGGGAACCGAAATTTAATGTGTCGGCAGTATATACAGATATTCCCAAGATACTGCGAGGATATTATAAGAAAGTGAATGAGAAAAGGACAGAGAATCTTCAGCGGAGTAAATCTCGTAGTATCCGAGCAGGAAATGTGTGGGTAGATATTCAGCAAGTATTCTATCGTATGGAGGAAAATGTCCCCAGATGTTATGCTCAAAAACCGCTCCGTGCGATAGAACGGATAATCGAAACCAGTTCGAATGAGGACGATATAGTGACAGATTTTTTTTCGCATTCTGGCACCACATTAATCGCAGCAGAAAGATTAAATCGCAGATGTTTTACGATGGATATCGCCCCCATATTCGCAGAATTGACTATAAGAAGATTGGAGAATTTCCGAGCCACCGGACGAACCGGCTGGCAATGGAACAATCCATTTTATGAAATGAGCGATGAAAATCAAACTTAAACATAACCAGGGAAAATGTCGGTCGAATTGGTGATAATAGACCTGGATGGGACACTACTGCGCACCGACCAGACAATCGGTGAAAAGACTGTGAATGCAATCTCGCGGGCGCAAAAACAAGGGATAAAAATCACATTCGCTACTGGAAGAATGATTCCAGCGTCGGAAAAATATGTGAAAATGTTGAATATCCAGTTGCCGATGATTGCATTAAATGGAGCGCTGGTGAAAAAACTCGATGGCGAAATACCGATATACCACAGACCACTGAAAAAAGATGTATTCGAAAGATTATTTCCCATACTGGCAGACAGCAAAGCCGCCACCACAATAGTGATTGGCGATTTTTCTTTTGGATGGAATATGAACCACGAGGTGCGGACAAAATTGTCATCTTGGATAGTAGGAATACAGGATATATTGCCCGAAGAATCTCCGCAAGAACCGACTATAGCTATGGTTGCTGGCGAGGAAATACCGGTTCGCAAAACTTATGATAAAATTGTCACTTTAAATATTCCAGATATACAATTTTTCCTGTTCCCATCAATAAGATATTATCCGATGTGGTATCTGGAAATAAGAGCAAAAGGTGTAGATAAAGGCAGTGGAGTTCGAGCACTTAAGGAAAAATTGGCTATTTCCACGGATAATGTCCTGGTAATCGGCGATTATATAAACGATATTCCTATGTTCGGCGAGGCGGGAATTAAAACCACTGTGGCTAATGCTCATCAAAAAGTAATAGATAGCGTGGATTATGTTTCACCGTTCTCCTGTGACCAGGATGCAGTAGCAGAAATTATTGAAAAATTCGTGCTAAAATGAAAAATATCGTAGTAGCAGGGAGAAAGGGATGACTCGAAGTCCTTCTTCCTGGGAAGTCCCGTCCAGACGGAATAGGATGAGGGGGAGATGTAAAAAATCGTTTGATTTTTTATGAATTATCTATTTCTTTATCGAGAGGTAGGAGGTAGATAAATAATGCCAAAATATGAATTTGAAATATTGGATGAGAATGTAAATTTTCTTTTAGATCTTTATTTCAAAAAGTTAGAAATTATAAAAGATGCAAATGCTTTATTAATAAGCAGAGCGAATTTTTTATTTGCAGTTTCAACAGGTTTTTTCTCTGTTGCGGCGTTTTGGGTTGATAAATATGAGAATGCTATGAGCGGACTTCTCTTTCATGAATTGATAATTTTATTGTTCGTTTGTTATATAATAACTTTATTCTGTGCATTTA